>DATEKY010000688.1:0-4895 GCA_035277225.1 Xanthobacteraceae bacterium | reverse complement strand
AGACCGACCGCAACGCGTCTCGATCGGCTCGCTGCGCAGCATCCTCGCGGCGCTCGGGTATGCGTGCGAGAGCCGCAACGACATCGCGGAAAGCCGCGCGCGGCTGCGCGCGCTGTCCGACGGCAATCGTGCCGTCATGCTCGCGGACGCGCCGTCACGCTGCGTCACGTTCGGCGACATCGCGCCGGCCGAAAAGCTTTACGGCCTCGCAGTCCAGCTCTATTCGTTGCGACAGGCGGACGAAGGCTTCGGCACCACCGCGGCGCTGCGCGACCTCGCGGTGACCGCGGCACGCGAAGGCGCTGACGCGATCGCGCTTAGCCCGACGCACAGCCTGTTTGCCGCCGATCCGGCACATTACGGGCCCTACTCGCCGTCGAGCCGGCTGTTTCTCAATCCGCTCTACGCCGATCCCGCAACGGTGCTGGGCGCGGAGCGCGTCGCCGCGTTGCGCGAGGATGTGCGTACTGCGCAAGCGGAGCTGATCGACTGGCCGAATTCGGCAGCCGCGACGTATGCTTTGCTGCGCCGCCTGTTCAATGATTTCGTCGCCACCGATCTGGCGCAGAAGACGCCGCTTGCGTCCAACTTCGAGAGCTTCGTGAACGAGGGCGGCGACCGGCTGCACGAACACGCACTGTTCGAGGCGCTACATCAGCACTGGCTCGGAGTGGATCAGGCGAAGTGGAACTGGCGCGAATGGCCGGCCGAATGGCGCGCGCCCGACGCGCCTGCGGCGCGCGCGTTCGCGCAACGCGAGGGGCGCGAGATCCGCTTCCACATGTTTGCGCAATGGCTCGCGGCACGCAGTTTTGCGGGCTTGCAGCAGACCGCGCGCGAGGCCGGGATGCGGATCGGTCTCATCTCCGATCTCGCGGTCGGCATGAGTCCCGGCGGCAGCCACGCCTGGTCGCGCCAGCAGGATCTGCTGCCGGGCTTGAGCATCGGTGCCCCGCCCGACCTGATCAATGCGCGCGGACAGGATTGGGGTCTCACGGGCTTCTCGCCGCAGGCGCTGATCAAAACCGGCTTCGAGCCGTTCATCGCGACATTGCGCGCGGCGCTGCGCCACGCCGGCGGCGTGCGGATCGATCATGTCATGGGGCTGTCGCGGCTTTGGCTGGTGCCGCATGGCGCCTCGCCCACCGAGGGCGCATATCTGTCCTATCCGCTCGACGACATGCTGCGGCTGATCGCGCTGGAGTCGCACCGGCATCGCGCCATCGTGATCGGCGAAGACCTCGGCACGGTACAGCCGGAATTCCGCGCGCGGCTCGCGCGCGCCGGCATCGCCGGCATGGACGTGCTCTGGTTCCAGCGCGACGGCGACGCCTTCATGCCGCCGGCCGAGTGGCGCCGCGATGCGGTCGCGATGACGACGACGCATGATCTTCCGACGGTCGCAGGCTGGTGGACGGGCGTCGATATCGCGACGCGCGGCGCCATCGGCCTGGCGGACGAAAAAACCGAGACCCCACAGCGTGCGCAGGATCGCGCGGCGCTGTGGTCTGCGTTTCAGGATGCGGGCGCCGCGAGCGGCGAGCCGCCGCAGGAGCCCGCGCTGGCCTTGGATGCGGCGATCGCTTTCACGGCGCAGTCGCCGGCCGCGCTCGCGTTGATTCCGCTGGAGGACGTGCTGGGCGTGACCGAGCAGCCGAACCTGCCGGGCACGATCGACGAACATCCAAACTGGCGGCGACGGCTCGCCAAGCCTGCATCCGAACTGCTGGCCGCGCCCGCTGTGCAGCGGCGCCTCAAGATCTTGCGTGAGCGCCAATGATTCCGCGCGCGACCATGCGGCTGCAATTCCACAAGGGCTTCGCCTTCGCGGATGCCGAACGCCTCGTGCGGTATCTGGCGCGGCTGGGCATCAGTCACGTTTATGCCTCGCCAATCACGACCGCGCGCGCGGGCTCGATACACGGCTACGACGTGATCGATCCGACGCGTGTCAATCCCGAGCTCGGCGGCGAAGCGGCATTGCGGCGCTTTGTGGCCGCGTTGCGCGCGGCCGGGCTCGGGTTGATCGTCGATATCGTGCCGAATCATATGGCGGCGGTGAGCGAGAACGCCTGGTGGTTCGACGTGCTCAAGCATGGTCGCGCGAGCCGCTATGCGCCTTACTTCGATATCGACTGGGAGGCGGAAGACGAGGCGCTGCGCGGCAAGCTGCTGCTGCCGGTGCTCGGCAAGCCGTTGCGCGATGTCTTGCGCGACGGCGAGATCACACTCGCGCGCGAGGCCAGCGGCTACGTTGCGCGATACTTCCAGCAGCGCTTTCCGATTGCAGGGGATATCGAAGCCGGCGAAACGCTCGAGGCCGTCCTGTCTCGCCAGCATTATCGTCTTGCGTTCTGGCGCCTCGCCAATGACGAGATCAACTGGCGGCGCTTCTTCGACATCAACGAGCTGGCCGGGCTGCGCATGGAGCATCCGCCGTGCTTCGAGGACGTGCATGCGCTGATCTTCCGGCTCCATACGGAAGGCCTGATCGACGGCGTGCGCGTGGACCACATCGATGGACTCGCCGATCCGGCGCGCTATTGCGGCATGCTGCGCGAGCGCCTTGGCGATGGTGCTTACATCGTGGTCGAAAAAATCCTGCTGCGCGGCGAGACGCTGCCGGTCGCATGGAATTGCGACGGCACCAGTGGCTACGATTTCATGAATGACGCCAGCGCCGTGCAGCATGACGGGCGCGGCGAAGCGGCGCTCGGCGCGCTGTGGTGCGAGGTGAGCGGACGAAGAGACTTCGCGCACGAAGAGGAGAGCGCGCGACGCGAGATCATTGCGCGCAGCTTTACGGCGCAGCTGGAGGCCTGCGCGGCGAGCTTCCATCGGCTGGCGCGCACTGAAGGCGCCGAGATCAGCCGCGCGTCGTTGCGGCGCGCGCTGGTGGAGCTGCTCGCGCACTTTCCGGTGTATCGGACCTACGCGACGGCGACCGATCGCCCCGAGAGCGACGCGCGCTTTCTCGCCGTGGCTGCGGCGGGCGCAAGGGCGACCTGCCTCTCGCCGGACCGCGAAACCATCGACCGGCTGCACAATTGGCTCGCCGCGCCGGGCGAGGCGCAGGCGCGCGCCGTCACCCAGTTCCAGCAGCTCAGCGCGCCGGTCGCCGCCAAGGCGGTGGAGGACACCGCGTTCTATCGCTACGGCCGCCTGCTGTCGCGTAACGACGTCGGCTTCGACGTGACGCGCTTCTCCGACAGCGCGGAGGATTTCCACGCGCACGTGCTGCGCCGCCATGCCGACTTGCCGCACGCGATGCTGGCGACCGCGACGCACGACCACAAGCGCGGCGAGGACGTGCGTGCCCGGCTCGCAGTCCTGAGCGAAGTCGCGGACGACTGGGCTGCCGCCGTGCCGCGCTGGATCGCTCAATGCGGTCCACTCCGCGCAGCCGCACAGCCGCATGCGGGCGACATCGCCATGCTGCTGCAGATGATCGTCGGCGCCTGGCCGCTCGATCTTGAGGTTGACGATGCCGAGGGTCGGCGCGGTTTCGCGCAGCGACTCGCGCAGTGGCAGCAGAAGGCCTTGCGCGAAGCCAAGCTTGCGACCGACTGGGCCGAGCCGAACGAGGCCTACGAGCGCGCGGCGCGCGATCTCTTGATGACCCTCATCGAAGCGAATGCCGCGCCCGAACTGCTCGCCGGCATCGTCGCCTTCGCGCAGCGGATCAGCGCGGCCGGCGCGGTCAACGGCCTGGCGCAGACGCTGCTGAAGCTGACCGTGCCGGGCGTTCCCGACATCTATCAGGGTACGGAGTTCTGGGATTTCAGCCTCGTCGATCCGGACAACCGGCGGCCGGTCGATTTTGCCGCCCGCGCCGCGGCCCTCGACGCCACGCCGCTGGAGGACCTGTCGGCGCATTGGCGCGACGGGCGGATCAAGCAGGCCGTGATCGCATGCACGCTTGCGTTTCGGAAGGAGCAGCCCGCGTTGTTCGCCGCCGGCAGCTATGAGCCGGTCGCGGTGCGCGGCGAACATGCGGATCGCGTGGTCGCATTTGCGCGCCGGCTCGGACGCGAGGTCATGGTCGTGGTGGTGCCGCGTATTGCATCCCGGCTGGTCGCGACAGGTTCGATCAGGTTCGCGCCCGGGGCGTGGAGCGATACCGCGCTGGGGCTCGATGCCGACGAGACTCTCGTAGATCTTTTCAGCGTGAAAAAATTTCGCGGCAATGCACAATTCCCGATCGGCGAATTGCTCTACCGTATGCCGGTTTCGCTGCTGACCGGTGACGCTGGCTGAGATCGCAGCGCTGCAGCGCGCAACGAATTAAGCATGAAAGTGAATTGCAACGCGTCCCGAATCACTATGTAAAAAGAAACGCGTATTGTATTCGATCATGAACTCGCGGCGGCGTGGAATGCAGACACGCAGCTAAACGCACGGGAGCCGGGGCGAATCCCCGTCGGGGGGCAACTTACCCAAAGCGGACATCCGAATGCAGCGGCCATGACCTCACGGTGCGTAGGTAGCAAAACATGGCCAGCCGGTGTGGCGACCGGCCCGCGAGCACTCTCTGCAAGGCATAAGAAGTAAGTGACGTCGCTATGCGGCGGCGAGCACGATTCCCTCATTGGCGCGCAGCCTGACGCAGCCGCTTTGGCTTTCGGCGCGGTCGAGGTGGGTCGAGATCAGCACATCGTGCGCATCCGCCTTCTCCAGCACTTGCGGCTGATCGCTGAAATTCAGGGCGACGACAAGCCAGCGGCCCGCATGGAAGCGTCGATAGGTCAACACGTCGCCGATCGCCTCTACCTTCACCAGCACGCCGACCGACAACGCGGGCTCGCGGCGGCGCAGCGCGATCAGCGCGCGATAGAGCGACAGCATCGAGCGTGCCTCGCCGCGCTGGCGCCGCACGTTGACGACGGCATGATCGC
>DATEKY010000687.1:0-3738 GCA_035277225.1 Xanthobacteraceae bacterium | reverse complement strand
CCGCATTCCGCTTCGCTCCATGCGGGCTACAAGGAAATCACTGCCCGGTATTCACCGGGCTCTCCCGGCTCATCAGCAGCGCCACCGCGTCCTTGATCTGCTCGATGGTCAGCACCTTGTTGGTGCCGAAGCGCGGCATGGTGGAGCAGGGGAACGCGACGTGCGAGTTGTAGATCTTCTCGTAGGCCGCCTTCACGGCCTCCGGCTTGAACTCGCGCAGCTTGCCGTATTCCGACAGCGAGGGCCCGAGCGTGCCGTAGCTGACTTCTTTCTTGGTCAGCTGGTGGCAGGCGTAGCAGTTGCCGCCGTTCGCCTGCCGAGGCGGATAGTCGGTGAAGCGCAGGCCGTAGCCGGATTGCGCCAGCGCCTCGCCCTTCTTCCAGTCGCCGACGAAATTGTTGTCGGCCGGGTAGACGATCGAGGCGAGCTCGCGCTTCCGGATCGCCTCGGCGACCTCTTTCGACGGGCTGTTCCGCGCCGCCGAGCACTGCTGCATCGTCTCGTCGCCGGTCAGCCGCGGCGCCCAGTCGGCCGGTGCGGTCGGAAATCCGGCCTTGATCGCGGTGTCGGCGTTGCCGGATTGAGCGGCCGCCGGAGCGGTGAACAGCGCGAGAGCGAAAAGGGCATGGATGATGCGCATGATCATTCTCCTCAGCGCTTCAGGCCGGGCGCGGCGATCTCGCCGCCGGCGGCCTGCTGGGTGAGGAACGCGATCAGCGCGACGCTGGCGTCCGATCCGAGCTGCAGCTCGGGCATGCGCATCTGCCAGAAACAGTCGAACATGCGGTGCTGCATCGTCATGACATGCGTGGTCGACACGCGATAGGCTGGCCATTCGCCGATCACCTTGCTCGCCTCTTTCTTCTCCGCCAGATAGGGCAGGCCTTGCAGGCGGATACGCAATCCGGAATTGGCGTGGCAGGTGGCGCAGGCGAAATCCATCGGGCCGGAGCGGCGGTTGAACAACGTCTCGCCGAGCGCGACCGTCTCCTTCTCCTTGGCATGCGCCAGCGGCGCGGCGAATTTCTGCCCCGCCGATTTGCTGGCGACATAGGTCGCCATCGCGCCGAGCTCCTTCACCGGCTGGCCGCCGCCCGGATGCGGGCGCTTCACGTAGTCGGCGGCGTTGATGCCCTGCAGCTTTTCCATGCACCACAAGAGCCGCGTCTCGACATCCATCACGCGGTCGGCGTCGGCGAAATAGCGCGGCAGCTCGGCGAACGCGCCCTCGACCTTGCCGGGGCCCTTGCCGAGGTCGCACTGTTCCATCGTCGCCTTCTTCGGGCCGGCGGCCGTGGTCCATAGCGCCTCGCCGCGGTCGACGTCGAGGAAGCCCGGATTGCTCCACGGGTCCTCCTTCAGCATCGCGCGGTATTTCTCGATCGCCTTCTCGGTCTCGGCATCCTGCGCGACCGCGCGCGGAGCGAGCGCAAGCGCAGCCGCCACCAGCACAATCAGAAATCTCACCTGTGCCTCCCGCCCTGTTCTTGATGGGCCGCATCGCCCCTGCGGCCTTGCGTTTGTTGCATTGTCCGCCGCCAGCGTCTAGACAATTGGAAAATTACGCCTACGTGACGCGATGAATCGGCACGTTGGAAACAGGATTGTCCTGCGCGAAGCCCTTACGCGGCAAGGACATTCTGTTTCGGCAATTCGGGGCAGGAGATTTCCGATGATTGGACTGAGCCGGCGGCAAGTTCTGGCCGGGAGCGCGGGTGCGCTGGCGATTGCGACCTTCGGCGCCGCGCCCGCCCAGGCGGCGAACAACGCCCAGGACCTGATCAAGGCCTTCACCGGCGGCAAGTCGGCGACCGAAGCCAAGGTGAAACTCGACCTTCCCGAGATCGCCGAGAATGGCAACACCGTGCCGATGACGGTCACGGTCGAGAGTCCGATGACCGAGGCCTCGCACGTCACCGAGGTGCTGGTGCTGGCCGACGGCAACCCGAACGCCGGTGTGGCGACCTTCCACTTCTCGCCCGCGAGCGGCGTCGCCGAGGCCAACACACGCATCCGCCTCGCCACGACGCAGAACATCATCGCGATCGCGAAAATGAATGACGGCTCGTTCGTGACGGCGAGCAAGCAGGTGAAGGTCACGATCGGCGGCTGCGGCGGCTGATCGGCGTCACCTTAAGAAACACGGGAGAGAGACATGGCCACCGCCGTCAAGCCGCGCATCAAGCTCGACAAGAAGGAAGCCAAGAAGGGCGACATCGTCGAGGTGAAGGCACTGGTGGCGCACATCATGGAGACCGGCCAGCGCAAGGACGCGCAGGGCAACACCATTCCGCGCAAGATCATCAAGAAGTTCGTCTGCACGGTCGCCGGCAAGCAGGTATTCGCGGCGGACTTCGAGCCGGCGGTGTCGGCGAACCCGTACATCCAGTTCAAGTTCAAGGCGGCGGAGTCCGGACCGGTGGTGCTAACCTGGACCGATGACGACGGCTCGACCATCGTGGGCGAAGAGACCATCAAAGTCACGTAAGCCACACGCTCGATCATCATCCGCGGAAGCGGATGATCCAGTAATCACAGACCAGGCCCGCTTGCGCATGATAGCGAATGCGGCGTTTACTGGATGCCCCGCATTCGCGGGGCATGACGGGCAAACCTAATGCTTTCCCGCCGCGAACTGCTCCAGGTCGCCGCTGCCACCGCGGCAATCATCCCGAATGGCGTGACGCGCGCGCTCGCGCAGCAGCGGCTGACTCAAGATCAGTTGCTGGCGTTCGAGCCGCTCGGCAACGTCACCCTGTTGCACGTCACCGACGTGCACGGGCAGTTGATGCCGGTGCATTTCCGCGAGCCGTCCGCCAACATCGGTGTCGGCGAGGCGAGGGGGCAGCCGCCGCACATTTCCGGCAAGGACTTTTTGACGCGCTTCGGCATTGCGGAAAAATCGGCGGCCGCCCACGCGCTGACCGCGGAAGATTTCGCCGCGCTGGCGCAAAGCTACGGCCGTATCGGCGGGCTCGATCGCCTGGCGACCGCCGTGAAGGCGGCGCGGGCACAGCGCGGCCAGGACAAGGTGCTGCTGCTCGACGGCGGCGACACCTGGCAGGGCTCGCTCGGCGCGAACCGCACGAAGGGCCAGGACATGGCCGACTGCTTCACCCTGCTGAAGCCCGACGCCATGACCGGGCACTGGGAGTTCACCTACGGCACCGACCGGGTCAAGGAGCTGGCGGACAGTCTCGGCTTCCCGTTCCTCGCGCAGAACATCCGCGACACCGAGTGGCAGGAGCCGGTGTTCGACGCCTACAAACTGTTCGAGAAGGGCGGCGTGAAGATCGCCGTCATCGGGCAGGCGTTTCCCTATACCCCGGTCGCCAATCCGCGCTGGATGATTCCGACCTGGTCGTTCGGCATCCGCGAGGACGACGTGCGCACCAACGTCGAGAAAGCGCGGCGCGAAGGCGCGCAGCTCGTCGTGTTGCTCTCGCACAACGGCTTCGACGTCGACCGCAAGCTCGCGGGCCGCGTGTCCGGGATCGACGTGATCCTGTCGGGCCACACTCATGACGCGCTCCCCGAGGCGGTGCGCGTCGGCAAGACCTTGCTGATCGCGTCGGGCAGCCACGGCAAGTTCCTGTCGCGGCTCGATCTCGACGTGCAGGGCGGCGCGGTGAAGGATTTCCGCTACAAGCTCATCCCGCTGTTCGCCGACGCGATCGCGCCGGATGCCGCGATGGCGGCCGCGATCGCCAAGGCGCGCGCGCCGTTTGCCGCCGAGCT
>DATEKY010000686.1:0-9011 GCA_035277225.1 Xanthobacteraceae bacterium | reverse complement strand
TACCTGCTCGACATCGCGGCGCAGATCGAAGGCGAGGTCGCGGTGCTCAAGCTCGCCGATCCGGGCTCGCCGACGCTGGTTCAGGACAAGGACGCGGCAGGCGCGCTCTACGTGCTCATGCCGATGCGGGTTTAGCCTTGGCCTCGCCGCGCTGATTGGGCGAACGCCGGCGGCGACGCTTGCGCGCGGGGCGGCCGGGTTTCACGTAGCGCGAAACGGCGGTTTCCTCCGCGGAGTACTCGGGAACCGGTTGAGCCAGGCCGGAGACCGCAGACGCCCAGAATTCCACTTTCTCGGCCTGCCGTTGCAGACGCACGACGGAATCATGGAGCTGGCGTGTTAGATTTTCCTGCAGTGTTTTCGCCATCGCTCCCTCCATCGGCGGCGACTGCCTCCATCGCGATGTTCTTGCTTCATGAATAAAATCGCTCGCCGCCTTATTCGTTCCAGCTGCTGCCCCCGCGCTCGCGGTGTTTCGCTTATGCCGTCAATGGCTTATGGAACCCGCCCGGCGCATGGGACGGTTGCGCCGGGAACCCGATGAGCGCGGCCCGAATCCGCCGCCTGACGCTTTCGAACTTCCGCAGCTATCGCGCGGCCTCACTCACCGTTGACGCGCAGCTTGCCGTGCTGGTCGGCCCGAACGGCGCCGGCAAGACCAACCTGATCGAGGCGATCTCGTTTCTCGCGCCGGGGCGCGGCCTGCGGCGCGCGACGCTCGATGAAGTCGCGTTCGCCGAGGGCGACGGCTCATGGGCGGTCGCCGCCGAGCTCGAGGGCGCGCTCGGTCTCGCGACGCTCGGCACCGGTATCACGCAGTCGGCGGACGACGCGGCGCTGACGCGCAAGTGCCGCATCGACGGCGAGGCGGTTTCGTCGGCTGCAGCGTTCGCGGATCATGTCGGCATCGTCTGGCTGACACCCGCGATGGACGGGCTGTTCAGCGGACCCGCATCCGAGCGACGGCGCTTTCTCGACCGGCTCGTGCTTGCGGTCGACGGCACGCATTCGGCGCGGGTCAACGCGCTCGAGCGCAGCCTGCGCTCGCGCAATCGCCTGCTCGAGCAGCCGAGCCCGGACCCGCACTGGCTCGACGCGATCGAGCACGAAACCGCGGAAGTCGCGATCGCGGTCGCCGCCGCGCGCGCCGAAACGGTGCGCCGCCTGGCGGCTGCGCTCGCGCGCAATCGCGATCCGGCCTCGCCGTTTCCCTGGGCCGGCATCGCGCTCGACGGCTGGATCGAGAACGCCCTGATGGAGCAGCCGGCAACCGAGGTGGAGGACCGCTATCGCGCGGTGCTGCGCGAAAACCGCGCGCGCGACGCCGCCGCCGGACGCACCACCGACGGCACGCACCTCACCGATCTCGAAGTGCTGTACGGCCCGAAAGGGATCGCGGCGGCGCAGGCCTCGACCGGCGAACAGAAGGCGCTGCTGATCGGGCTGGTGCTCGCGCATGCGGGACTGGTCGCCGAGATGACGCGGCTCGCGCCGTTGCTGCTGCTCGACGAAGTCGTCGCGCATCTCGATCCCGGCCGCCGCGCCGCGCTCTATGATGCGCTCGCCGTGCTCGACACGCAGGTGTGGATGACCGGCGCCGATCCTGCGCCGTTCGCCGACGTCGCCACGCGCGCGCAGGTGTTTACCGTCAGTCCCGGGCGTGTCGCAGTGGCATGAGCGTCAATAGCGCGGCTTCTCGCGCTTGCGCCGCGCCGGTGCCTCTGCACGCGGCGGGCCGGAGGGATTGGGCTGACACTGACCGCCGGCGCCGCTCGCGGTCGCGCGGCACTGCTGCAAGGTCGCGAAGCCGCAATTGTACGTGTAAGGGTCGGTGAACAGGCACCACGCGCCGCTCGCCGCGCCGCCGAACCGCGCCTGTGCGGGATCCGCAACCGCCAAGGCCGCGCCGAGGATTGCCAGCAAGATCAGCGTCCGCATTCGGCCGCTCCTGTTTGCTTTTCGGGGTCGAGACTAGCTGACGATTCGAAGAAAAGTGATCTCGCTCTAGCATGCGCGACAGCGTTCTCCGAGGCCGCATCGCGGGCGCGTTTTGCGGTCTTCGACCGGGCCGTTTCGAAGGGACTCGAAAACGTTGAAAAATCTTTCAAAATCAATGTCCTAAGAGCCTTCAAATTGCCCTATACGATGCCTATATTTCGTGTCACACCAGACGCAGTTTTCCCGCGTTTTTGCAGCACTGATTCGAAGGTTTCCGCATGGCCGAACCGGCCCGCCAACAGCCCGCGCCTGAGCGGCGTTCGTCGAGCGCCTATGACGCGGAATCGATCAAGGTCCTGAAAGGACTCGATGCGGTTCGCAAGCGTCCCGGCATGTATATCGGCGACACCGACGACGGCTCCGGCCTGCATCACATGGTCTACGAGGTCGTCGACAACGCGATCGACGAAGCGCTCGCCGGTCATGCGACCGCCGTGACGGTCACGCTCAATCCCGACGGCTCCTGCACGGTGCGCGACGACGGCCGCGGCATCCCGACCGACATCCACAAGGAAGAGGGCGTGTCGGCGGCCGAAGTCATCATGACGCAGCTGCACGCGGGCGGGAAATTCGACCAGAACTCCTACAAGGTGTCCGGCGGCCTGCATGGCGTCGGCGTCTCGGTGGTGAACGCTCTGTCGACCTCGCTCAAGCTGCGCATCTGGCGCGACGGCAAAGAGCACTTCATGGAGTTCGCCGACGGCGACGCGGTCGCGCCGCTCAAGGTGGTGGGCGATGCCGGCGAGAACCGCGGCACCGAGGTGACGTTCACGCCTTCGCCCAACACCTTCACGATGATCGAGTTCGATTTCGCCACGCTCGAGCATCGGCTGCGCGAGCTCGCATTCCTCAATTCCGGCGTCACCATCGTGCTGTCCGACATGCGCCACGCGGTCGAGAAGCGCGAGGAGCTGCGTTACGAGGGCGGCGTCGAGGCGTTCGTGAAATATCTCGACCGCAACAAAAGCGGCCTCGTGCCGGCCCCGATCGTCATCAAGGCGGAGCGTTCCGGCATCGGCATCGAGTGCGCACTGTGGTGGAACGACGGCTACCACGAGAACGTGCTCTGCTTCACCAACAACATTCCGCAGCGCGACGGCGGCACGCATCTGGCGGGTTTCCGCGGCGCGCTGACCCGGCAGGTGACCGGCTACGCCGAGAAAAGCCCGAACGCCCGCAAGGAGAAGGTGGCGCTCACCGGCGACGACTGCCGCGAAGGCCTGACCGCCGTGCTCTCCGTCAAGGTGCCGGACCCGAAGTTCTCCTCGCAGACCAAGGACAAGCTGGTGTCCTCGGAAGTGCGCCCGGTGGTCGAGGGTGCGGTCAACGACGCGCTGAATGCCTGGTTCGAGGAACACCCGAGCGAAGCGAGAGCGATCGTCGGCAAGGTAATCGAGGCCGCGGCCGCGCGTGAAGCTGCGCGCAAGGCGCGCGAGCTGACGCGGCGCAAGGGCAACGACGTCGCCTCGCTGCCCGGCAAGCTCGCCGACTGCCAGGAACGCGATCCCGCCAAGGCCGAGCTTCTGATCGTCGAGGGC
This sequence comes from Xanthobacteraceae bacterium, assembly GCA_035277225.1. Lineage (GTDB taxonomy): Bacteria > Pseudomonadota > Alphaproteobacteria > Rhizobiales > Xanthobacteraceae > PALSA-894. The sequence continues at coordinate 5,475 of DATEKY010000686.1, read as the reverse complement.
GACTCGGCCGGCGGCTCGGCCAAGATGGGGCGCGACCGCGCGTTCCAGGCTGTGCTGCCGCTGCGCGGCAAGATCCTCAACGTCGAGCGCGCGCGCTTCGACAAGATGCTCTCGTCGGAGCAGATCGGCACCCTGATCACGGCGCTCGGCACCGGCATCGGCTCGGAAGAGTTCAACGCCGACAAGCTGCGCTACCACAAGATCATCATCATGACCGACGCCGACGTCGACGGCTCGCACATCCGCACGCTGCTGCTGACGTTCTTCTTCCGCCAGATGCGCGAGCTGATCGATCGCGGCTACATCTACATCGCGCAGGCGCCGCTCTACAAAGTCGCGCGCGGCAAATCGGAGCAGTACCTGAAGAACGAGCACGCGCTGGAAGACTACCTGACCGACAGCGGCCTCGAGGACGCGGTGTTCCGCCCCTATTCGGGCGACGCACGCGCCGGCGCCGACCTCAAGGCGATCGTTGAGGAAGCGCGCAGCATTCGCACTATCCTGTCCGGCCTGCACAGCCGCTACAATCGCAAGGTGGTCGAGCAGGCGGCGATCGCCGGCGTGCTGACGCCCAAGGTCACCGGCGATGCGCCGAAGGCGCTTGCGGCCGCGCAATACATCGCGCGGCGGCTCGACTCACTCAGCGAGGAGACCGAGCGCGGCTGGGACGGCACGTTCATCGAAGGCGAAGGCTTCCGCTTCGAGCGCACCGTGCGCGGCGTCAAGGAAGTTTCGTTCATCGACGCCGCGCTGCTCGGCTCGGCCGATGCCCGCCGGCTCGACGAGCATGCGGAGAGCCTGCAGGAGACATACGCCAAGCAGGGCACGCTGCGCCGCAAGGGCGAGGAGACGGCGATCCACGGGCCGGTCGGCCTGTTCGAGGCCGTCACGGCGGCGGGCCGCAAGGGGCTCACGCTGCAGCGCTACAAGGGCCTCGGCGAGATGAATCCGCAGCAGCTGTGGGAGACAACGCTCGACACCAACGTGCGCTCGCTGCTGCAGGTGAAGGTGAAGGAGGTCGACGAGGCCGACGACATCTTCACCAAGCTGATGGGCGATATCGTCGAGCCGCGCCGCGAGTTCATTCAGGAGAACGCGCTCTCGGCGAGCGTGGACGCTTAAGCCCGAACCCCAAACGGAAAGATCCCGATGTCGCTCTCGATGCATGCGCTCGCCGTGCCGACCTTCCTCAATACGCTCGGCGCGCTTTCCAAGATTCTCGACAAGGCGGCGGCGCATTGCGAGGCGAAGAAGATCGATCCGGCGACGCTGCTGACCATGCGGCTCTATCCCGACATGTTCACCTTCACCAAGCAGGTCCAGCTCGCCTGCGATTTCGCCAAGAACACGATGGGACGCCTGACCGGCGAACCGCCGAAATTTCCCGACGAGGAAAAATCGTTCGCCGAGCTGAAGGCGCGCATCGCCAAAACGGTCGACTATGTCAAAGGCTTCACGCCGGCGCAGGTCGACGCGAGCGCGGCCAAGGACGTCACCTTCCCGATCGGTCCGCAGCAGACGATGACACTCAAGGGTGCGGAGTATCTCGTCGGCTTTGCGCTGCCGAACTTCTATTTCCACGCCACCACGGCCTACGACATCCTGCGCCATTGCGGCGTGGAGCTCGGCAAGCGCGATTTTCTCGGGCGGACGTAAAGTCCCACCCGGTCGCCTTTCGGCGACCACCCTCCCCCTTCGGGGGAGGGATGACCGAGTTCGGGGAGAGAGTTCAGACTACGGTGTCGATGAAAAATCCAGCCGCCCGGTCGGGGCGAGCGTCTTCACGTCGAAGGTGCGCACCTCGATCTTGCCGTCGATATCGAGCGTCATGATCAGGCGGTCGTTGGCCACCGCGCTCTGGATCACGCGCGCGCCGCGCGGCAGCGAGAGCGTCACGTCGGTCGGGATCGGCGAAGCCGGCGGCAGCTTGTCGGCGGTCTTGGCGGTCGCGCCGTCGCCCTTGAAGATGCGGTAGCCGACGAAGCCGAACACCGAGCCGACCGCGATCACGGTCACCGCCATCGACACCAGCATCAGCCTGCGCACCCTGGCGATCAGGTTCGCGGCGTCGGGATCGGGCGCGGGCTCGACCTCGGCGGCCTTCACCTCGTCGGGCGTGAGCGACAGCGTCTTCGGCGTGACGTCGTCGGGCGCGAGCGACAACGTTTTTGGCGTGACGTCGTCGATCGGCGTCACATCCTTTTCGGGCGGGTGAGCGGCGAGCAACGCCGCCATCTCGTTTTCCACCTGCTTGGACAACGCCGGCTCGGGCGGGCCGTCCGCGGGCGCAGGCTCCGTCTCTTCGTGCGGCGCGGGGTCGGTCTCCTCGTGCGGGATCGCGCCGTCGCGATCGACCTGCCTGGCGGCGGCGAACAGTTCGGCCTCGAGCTCGGCGAGCGCCTTGTCGGCGTCGACGCGCTCCTCTTCGGGGCTGGTCTCCGGCTGCGGCTCGGCCGGCGGCTCGTGCGGCGGAACGAGCGCCACGTCATCGCGAACGGCGGGCTGCGGCGGATGCTGTCCCGGCCGGGCCGGATCGAACGGGCGCGTCAGCTCCTCGAGCGACTGCGCCAGCAGCTCGGACAGCCGCGTCGCGGGATCGACCGGCTTGCCGACGGCGGGCGGGCGATCCAAAGAAGTACCATATTTGTCGTTGGCAGAGTTCATGACCGACCGGAATTCCATGCTTCACGTCACCGCCGCCCAGAAGGGCGAGCGGCTCGACCGCACGCTGGCTCAGGCGTCGGACCTCTCGCGCTCGCGCCTGAAAAACCTGATCCTGGCAGGCGCAGTGACGGTCGGTCAGTGCACGATCCGCGATCCCGGCCATCGCGTCAACGCCGGGGACGCCATCAGCGTCACGATCCCGCCGGACGCGCCCGCCGAGCCACAGGGCGAGGACATCCCGCTCGCCATCGTGCACGAGGACGACGCGCTGATCGTCATCGACAAGCCGAAGGGGCTGGTGGTGCATCCGGCGGCCGGAAACCAGTCCGGCACGCTGGTGAACGCGCTGATCGCCCATTGCGGGGCCAGTCTTTCCGGGATCGGCGGGGTCAAGCGGCCCGGCATCGTGCACCGGCTCGACAAGGATACGACCGGGCTGATGGTGATCGCCAAGACCGACAAGGCGCACCGGGCGCTGTCGGCGCAGTTCGCCGACCATGGACGGACCGGAGACCTCGAACGCGAGTATCTGGCGTTCGTGTGGGGCGCGCCGGACCGGCCGAAGGGGTCGATCGATGCCCCGCTCGGGCGTCACCCGCACGCCCGCGACAAGCAGGCGATCCGCCCGGACGGCCGGGAGGCGGTGACCCATTGGGAACTTCTGGAAAAGTACCCCGGAATCGACGGAAAACCGGTCGCGAGCCTGCTCGCCTGCCGACTGGAGACGGGGCGGACGCACCAGATCCGTGTGCATCTGGCGCATTTGGGCCACCCGCTGCTCGGCGACGACACCTACGGCCCCGGCTTCAAGACCAAGGCGGTCCATTTGAGCGAAAACGGCCGCCAGGCGCTGCTGGCCCTTGGCAGACAGGCCCTGCACGCCCATATATTGGGCTTCCAACATCCCAAAACCGGCGACATCCTGCGTTTTCAGTCCCGCCTGCCGGACGATCTCGCGAGCCTGCGGCATTCCCTCTCAGGGGTGCGCCAGCCGGCCCCAGGGGGCGCGAAAAATTGAGCGAATACAGGCCCTTGGCCCGTGTTTGCAGCCGAAATCACAATGCCATCAAGGCGTTGTGACGTTCGTATAGCTATCTTTGGTCCCGACATCCCGTGTATGTTTGCTGCAACTGCGATCGAGCTTCGCAGTTGCACATGTACGTCCGGTCCCGGCTCCGGGGGAGGGGTGACCGAACGAGCCCGCCGCAAGGGGGCAAACTTAGGAGGGCGCTACCATGGCCCGTGCCACGGCCTTGCCGGTTCTGTCCGGCGAAACCGGTCTATCCCGGTATCTTGAAGAAATCCGACGGTTCCCGATGCTGGAACCGCAGGAGGAGTACATGCTCGCCAAGAGCTGGCGCGAGCATGGCGACCGCGATGCGGCGCATAAACTCGTCACCAGCCATCTCCGCCTCGTCGCCAAGATCGCGATGGGCTACCGCGGCTACGGCCTGCCGATCTCCGAGGTCATCTCGGAAGGCAATGTCGGCCTGATGCAGGCGGTGAAGCGGTTCGAGCCCGAGAAGGGCTTCCGCCTCGCCACCTACGCGATGTGGTGGATCAAGGCATCGATCCAGGAATACATCCTGCGCTCGTGGTCGCTCGTCAAAATGGGCACGACCGCGAACCAGAAGAAGCTGTTCTTCAACCTGCGCAAGGCGAAGAGCAAGATCGACGCGCTGCAGGAAGGCGACATGCGCCCGGATCAGGTCAAGCTGATCGCGAAGCGCCTCGGCGTTCCGGAGCAGGACGTGATCGACATGAACCGCCGCCTCGGCGGCGACGCTTCGCTCAACGCGCCGATCCGCGAGGAAGGCGATGCGGGCGAGTGGCAGGACTGGCTGGTCGATGAAAGCGCGAGCCAGGAAACGCGCATGGTCGCCGACGAGCAGGCCGACAACCGCCGCAAGGCGCTCGGCGATGCGCTCTCGGTGCTGAACGAGCGCGAGCGGCGCATCTTCGAGGCGCGCCGCCTGGCCGAAGACCCGATCACGCTCGAAGACCTCGCCGCGGAGTTCGGCGTGTCGCGCGAGCGCGTGCGGCAGATCGAGGTGCGCGCCTTCGAGAAGGTGCAGAAGGCGGTGAAGAACCGCGTGGCCGCGATGGAATCGCCGCCGACGCAGCCGCAGCTCGCGATGCACTGATCTGCTGCGAATGAAACGAAAGAAAGGGCCGCGCAAGCGGCCCTTTTGTTATTCGGCTGCCCGCACGCAACGCGTACGCATCACAGCCGGATCACCGGCGCGGCGATGCTTTCGACCATCACGTTGATGCAGGCCGGCTTGCCGCTCGCAAGCGCGCGTTCGATCGCGCCGGGCAGATCGGCGGCCTTCTCGACATATTCGCCGTGGCCGCCGAACGCCGCGACGACGAGGTCGTAGCGCGCCGGGGTGAGGTCGCAGCCGTGCATGCGATCACGCCCGTACTCGCGCAGCTGGATCTGGCTTTCGGCATTCCACAGCGCGTCGTTGCCGAGCACCGCCACGAACGGCAGATTGCGCCGCACCGCCGTTTCGAATTCGGAAATGTGGAAGCCGATGGTGCCGTCGCCGAGCACGACGAAGATCGGCGCGTTCGGTTCGCGCAAGCGCGCCGCATTCGCAAACGAGAGCGAGCCGCCGATCGAGCCGGCGACACCGTTGATCATACGCCGGCGCACGGGAAGCATGCTCTGACCCCATTGCGCGAACTCGCCGCCGTCGCAGATCAGGATCGTGTTGGGATCGCGCTCGATGCGCGGACGCAGTGCGCGGAACACCTCCGCGGCGTGCAGCCGCCCCAGCGTCTGCGACGCGATGGTGGTCCACGCGG
>DATEKY010000685.1:0-2838 GCA_035277225.1 Xanthobacteraceae bacterium | reverse complement strand
CTGGCAAAGCCGACCAGCGCGACGAGCAGCCCCTGCCCCAGCGCCTGAACCGAAAAGTCGTCGCGGATGCCGGCCATGTGCGGACACGATGCGAAGCTGAAACGAGAAGGGCGGCCTACGGGCCGCCCTTCGTAGTGCGTTACTCGGGGCGGCGTCAGTGGCCGCCGGCCGCCGTGTGGGCGCCGGCGCCCCAGACGTAGATGCAGGCAAACAGGAACAGCCACACCACGTCGACGAAGTGCCAGTACCAGGCGGCAAACTCGAAGCCGAGGTGGTGCTTCGGCGTGAAGTGCCCCGCATAGGCGCGCGCCAGGCACACGATCAGGAAGATCGTGCCGATCAGCACGTGGGCGCCGTGGAAGCCGGTCGCCATGAAGAAGGTCGCGCCGTAGATATGGCCCGAATAGTTGAACGCCGCATGGCCGTACTCGTAGGCCTGCACGCAGGTGAACAGCGCACCGAGGATGACGGTGCAGATCAGGCCCCACTTCAGCCCCTTGCGGTCGTTGTGCAGCAGCGCGTGATGCGCCCACGTCACCGTGGTGCCCGAGGTGAGCAGGATCAGCGTGTTGAGCAGCGGCAGGTGCCACGGATCGAAGGTCTCGATGCCCTTCGGCGGCCACACGCCGCCGAACAGCTCGGTGCGCGCGACGTGATGGAGGTCGGCCGGGAACAGCGCGCTGGAGAAATAGGCCCAGAACCAGGCGACGAAGAACATCACCTCCGAGGCGATGAACAGGATCATGCCGTAGCGGTGCGAGATCTGCACCACGCGGGTGTGGTCGCCCTTGTGCTCGGCCTCGTTGATGACGTCGCGCCACCACGCGAACATGGTGTAGAGCACGCCGATCGCGCCGGCCGCGAACACGACCGGGGCTGCCGCGTACATCTTGTGCATCCAGGAGATCAGCCCGACCGCGAGCACGAAAGCCGCGACCGAGCCGACGATCGGCCACGGACTCGGGTCCACGAGATGATAGTCGTGGTGCTTGGCGTGAGCGTCGGCCATCTCTTTCTCCGTTCCCCTCCCGGGACTTGCCCGAGCCTAGTTCGTCGCCGATTTCGTTCCGCTCTGCGCCACCGGCTTGGCCGGCTCGCGCAGCGCATAGAACGAATAGGACAGCGTGATGGTGTTGAGGTCGTCGAGTTCGGAATCCTTAGCGAGCGCCGGATCGATGTAGAACACGACCGGCATTTCGCGCTTCTCGCCCGGCCCGAGCCGCTGCTCGGTGAAGCAGAAGCAGTTGATCTTGTTGAAGTAGGCGCCGGTGGTCGACGGCGCGACGTTGTAGGCCGCCTGCCCGGCGGTCTCGCGCGCCGCCTGATTGATCACGCGGTAATTGACCGTCACGACCTCGCCGATGCGCGCCTCGATCGAATTCTGCTCCGGCTCGAAGCGCCACGGCAGGCCGCTCAGCACGTTGGCGTCGAAGCGCACCGTGATGGTGCGGCCGAGCGCGCCCTGCGGCGCCGAGGTCGCGATCTGCGGCTTGCCGCCGAAGCCGGTGGCGCGGCAGAACCAGTCGTAAAGCGGCACCGACGCGTAGGCCATGCCGACCATCGCGGCGACGAACACGCCGCACGACGCCGCGACGATCATGTCGCGGCGGTGTGCCTTCAGCTTGCTCGCGGTCGCGCTCATGTCACAACGGCCGGTTCAGCACCGCCGGTCCCTTGACCAGCGTTACCAGATAGAACAGCACGACGATCACGCCGAGCGAGACCGCGATCGCGATCGAGCGCGCGCGGCGGCGGCGCTTCTGCTCCTCGGTCAGCACGATGCCTTCCTTGTCGTCGCTCATGACGCAAGTCCGAACCCAAGCCGCGTCAGCAGATTGTCGGCGAGCAGCGCGGCGAACAGCACGAACACGTAGAGCAGCGAAAAGGCGAACAGTTTTCGCGCTGCTGAGACGGCGGCGTTACCCTCGCGGTCGCGATAGACGCGCCACGACAGATACAGCATCGCGGCGCCGCAGATCGCCGCGACCGCGCCATAGATCAACCCGGCGAAGCCGAACAACGACGGCGTAACGCCGACCGGCGCGAGGATCACGCTATAGACCAGGATCTGCCTGCGCGTCTCGTCGTAGCCCTTGACCACCGGAAGCATGGGCACGCCGGCGCGCGCGTAGTCGTCGCAGCGCAAGAGCGACAGCGCCCAGAAGTGCGGCGGGGTCCACAGGAAGATGATCAGAAACATCAGAACCGGCGCGAGACTGACGTTGCCGGTGACGGCCGCCCAGCCGATCATCGGCGGGAAAGCGCCGGCCGCGCCGCCGATCACGATGTTCTGCGGCGTCGAGCGCTTCAGCCACATCGTGTAGACGAACACGTAGAAGCCGATGGTAAAGGCGAGCAACGCGGCAGCGAACCAGTTCACCAGCACGCCGAGCACCAGCACGGAGCCGACCGCAAGCGTCGCGCCGAAGGCGAGCGCCTCGCCCGGCTGGACGCGTCCCGCCGGGATCGGCCGGCGCAAGGTGCGCGTCATGATGGCGTCGATGTCGGCGTCGTACCACATGTTCAGCGCGCCGGAGGCACCAGCGCCGATCGCGATGCACAGCAATGCCGTGAAGCCGATCACCGGATGCACGTGGCCGGGCGCGACCAGCATGCCGACCAGCGCGGTGAACACGACGAGCGACATCACGCGCGGCTTGAGCAGCGCGAGATAGTCCTCGACGCCGGCAAGGCTCGGTTCCGCGAGGCCTGGCAGCGGCTTGGAGAGATCGGCGCCTTCGCTGACGAGAGACATTATCTAGGCAATCACCCTCGCGCTCACTTGATGCGCGGCAGCGTGTTGAACTGATGGAACGGCGGCGGCGAGGACAGCGTCCA
>DATEKY010000684.1:0-11349 GCA_035277225.1 Xanthobacteraceae bacterium | reverse complement strand
GAAGCGAGTTGCTCCATCGAACCCGTGAAGCGCACGCGGCCCTTTTCAATGATCGTCGCCTGGTCGGCAATCAGCTTGGCGAAATATAGGTTCTGCTCCGAGACCAGAATCGTCAGGCCCTCCTTCTTCAAGGAGCGGATTGTCTCTGCCATCTGCTCGACGATCTTGGGCGCGAGCCCCTCCGACGGTTCGTCGAGCAGGACGAGCGTCGGGTTTCCCATGAGGGTCCGGGCAATCGCAAGCATCTGCTGCTCGCCGCCGCTCATGCGGCCGCCCGGGCGGTCGCGCATCGAGGCGAGGTTCGGAAAGATCTCGAACAGGCGTTCCGCCGTCCACGTAGGCACATTCTCGCGCGGGGGCCGCAGGCCAACCTGAAGATTTTCGAGCACGGTCAGCTCGGAGAAAATGCGCCGGTCTTCCGGCACGTAGCCAAGCCCCATCCTGCTGATCTCATAGGTGGGCTTTGTCTCGATGCGAACGCCCTCGAATGTGATCTCTCCCGCCGCCGGAGTAACGAGACCGATGATTGACTTCATCGTCGTTGATTTCCCGGCGCCATTGCGTCCGAGCAGCGCCATGACCGTACCGCGACGGATCTGCAGCGCGACATCGAACAGAATATGCGCGCGGCCATAGAAGGCGTTGAGGCCCGTCACTGAGAGCAGACTGTCGGTCATCAATGATACATCGCGCCGGAGCCCAGATACACGTCACGCACCTGCGGGTCATTGCGCACGGCCGCAGGCGCGCCGCGTGCGATGATTCGTCCGCGATTGAGCACGATGATGCTGTCTGCATGCGTGAAAACGACGTCCATGTCGTGCTCGGTAAAGAGAACCGCAACCGAGCGCTCGCGAGCAATCCCTACTGTGAGGCGCATCAGCTCGGTACGTTCCTTGGGCGCCATTCCCGCAGTGGGTTCGTCCATCAGCAAAAGCTTCGGCTGGTTTGCCAGCGCCACCGCAAGCTCGACGCGTTTCAGGTCGCCATAAGCAAGCACTCCGCACCCGCGTTCCGCCTGGCCGGCCATGCCGACACGTTCGAGCAGCGCCCTGGCTTCATCCAAATAGAGGGATCCGACGCGTGGCCAGAGCGAGAGCAGCCTGCGGTGATGCGAGAGCAGCGCCATCTGCACATTCTCGATGACGGTCATCGAGCCGTAGGTCTGCGTGATCTGGAACGTGCGGCCGACACCGCGGCGCCAGACATCGCGCGGCATGAGTCCCGTGATCTCCTGCCCGGCAAAAACGATGCGTCCGGCGTCTGGTCGGAGCTGGCCGTTGAGCATATTGAAGCAAGTCGTCTTTCCCGCTCCGTTCGGGCCGATCAGGGCCAGCAGTTCGCCGGCCGCGACCTCAAAGTCGACTGAATCGACGGCGCGCACGCCTCCGAACGCTTTCGAGATGCCTGAAACGGCAAGAACGGTCATCTCGCGTGCCTCATGACTTGGGAGCGCCAGCCTCAGCCGGCAGAAGCACTGCCGACGGGGGTGTCGCCGGGCGCCGCCACTTGCGTACATCCTCGATCAGGCCGCTGACGCCACGCGGCATGAACAGCGCGATGGCGATCAGGATCGCGCCAACGATCATGTTCCAATGGTAGATGTGGGTCTGGAGCGTGGTTTTCAGCGCGCGATAGATGATCGCGCCGACAATCGGACCATTGAGTGACTGCAGGCCGCCGAGCAGCGCCATCACGAACGCATCGAACGATGTCGAGATATCGACGTACGATGGGAACGCGCTGCCTTTCAGATACAGCATGAGGCCACCGGCCATGCCGCTCAGAACGCCCGAAATGACGAACGCAACCCATTTCTGGCGCACGATCTTGATTCCGGTCGCTTCTGATCGAAGCTCGGAGTCGCGCCCCGCGCGCAGGCTGTAACCGAATGGCGCAAACACAACGCGGCGCATGAGCAGGATACCGGCGACAGAGATCGCGAGGCACAGAAGATAGAAGAAGCGCTTGTCGCTCGCCCATCCCTCGGTCCAAATGCCAAGGATGCCGAGTTCGCCGTTTGTCAGCTCGAACCACTGGAACGCCACCGACCAAAGAATCTGCGAGAAGGCGAGCGTGAGCATTGCGAAATAGATGCCCGAGGAGCGCACGGCGAACCAGCCGAGCAGCGCGGCGCTCAGCCCCGCGGCGAGCGGCGCCACAACAAGCCCGGTCACCATGCTGATACCGTAGTATTTGAACAGAAGCGCCGGGACGTAGAGGCCAATGCCGAAAAATGCCGCCTGGCCGAACGAGACCATGCCGCCCGGACCAGCCATGAAGTAGAAGCTCCAGGCAAACAGCACGAGAATGACGGTTTCGGTGAGAACGTCGAGGGCGTATTCGCTGACGAAGAACGGCGCGATCGCCAGAACACCGATCAGCACCATCCAGGCAAAACGCGCGCGCGAACCGGCTGGACGAATGACCGCCTCCACGCTCGACGGGTCCTCCCAACTAGCGCCCGTGTTCTTCCCGAAGAAGCCTTTGGGACGGACGACGAGCACGACGGCCATCACGATGAAAACAAGCGCGAGCGTAACTTGGGGCAGCAGAATCGTACCCGCCGCCGTCAGTATCCCGACAATGAGTGAGGCGAGGAAGCAGCCGAGAATGCTGCCCATGCCGCCGATGACTACGACCGCAAAGGCATCGATGATGACGGTGATATCCATGCCGAGGCTCGCTGGCACGCGCAGGGTGTCCAGTGCACCCCCGAGGCCAGCGAGAACCGCGCTGAGCAGAAATACGCCGGTAAACAGCCATTTCTGATCGACGCCGAGCGCCGCAACCATCTCGCGGTCTTGCGTGGCGGCGCGAAGCAGAACGCCCCAGCGCGTACGATGGAACAGGTACAGCAGGAGCAGCAGAATCAGGACGCTCGCCCCGATGATCACCCAGTAGTAGTCGAGAAATGGTCTGCCGAAGACGCGGATCATTCCCGACAGGCCCGGCACGCGCGGTGGGAAAAGCTCCTGCGGCCCCCAGATCAGAAGCGAGAGATCGCGCAGGATCAGAAAAACACCGAAGGTGGCGATGAGCTGAAGATGATGCGGCGCATGGTAGAGACGCCGCAGGATCGTCATTTCAAGCAGCAGCCCGAGAATGCCGACGGCGATCGCCGCGATCGCCGCCGCAAGGAAGAACCACATGATGCCGGCCGGCAGAACACGCATGACCGACCAGCAGACATAGGCGCCCACCATGTAGAGCGAGCCGTGGGCGAAGTTCGAGATACGCGAGACACCGAACACGATCGAGAGTCCGGACGCGACGATGAACAAGGTCGACGCGATCACCAGCCCGTTGATAAGGATGGTGACGATCTCGGCGAACCCTAACGCCATCGCTTCTCAGTCCCTCGCGCAGCTTGGTGTTGCCCTACGCCCTCTCGGCGGCTCAGGGCGCCGAACTCAGTCGTTGGCGCCCGCCGGGCGTTTCGCACGACCTTCCTGTTCGGTCGGCAGCAGCTCCTTGCCGTCAACCCACGTCCACTCGGTCATGATGCCCTTGCCGTCCTTGATGGCGAGCTTGCCCAGCCAGGACCCGAGCGTCGCCTGATGGTCCGCGGCGCGCATGCTGACCTTGCCGACGGGGGTGTCGAACTCAACGCCGCGCAACGCGTCGATCATCTTCTCGGTGTCGGTTGAGCCCGCCCGCGTGATCCCCGCCGCAATCGCCTTGATCGTCGTGTAGCCGATCAGGGCGCCGAACTTCGGGACCGCCTTGAAGCGCGCCTCGAAGTCCTTGACGAATTTTGCGTGCGCCGGACGCTGGTCTTCGGTCGGCGGATAGCCGGTGACCCACCAGCCAACCGGCGTATCCTCGCCGAGCGGGTCGAGATATTCAGGCTCGCCCGAGAGCACGCTCACGACCTCCAGCTTCTCGAAGAAGCCGCGCGTCTTTCCTTCACGCGCAAAGGCCAACAGGTCGGGACCGAACGTCCCGTTGAGCAGGCATTCCGGCTTCATGCGCTCGATGGCGTCAATCGCGACGCCGGGGTTGAGTTTCTGATTTGGCACTGTCAGCTCACCGACCCACTCGAAGTCTTTCCGTCGCTCGGTCATCATCGCGCGGAAATCCTTGAACAGATCGGTAATCGCCTCGTTGATCGGACCAAGCCCGGCCCAGCGCTTGCACTTCATCGCTTCGGCTTTGCCGACCAGCATCTTGGTCAGCATCAACATCGGATTGCGGACGCGGAAGACGTAACGGCTGCCCTTTTCCCATGTGAGCTGGTTGGTCAGCGCCTCCGCGGCAACGAACAGCACCTTCTTCTGCTGGGCATAGTTTGCGACCGCCAGCGCGATCGGAGACAGGAACGTGCCGGCCAGCAGGTCGACCTTCTGGTTCAGCACCAGTTCGTTCGCGAGTCGCACGGCGTCAGCCGGGGAGAAGTTATCGTCACGGAAGAGAATTTCGAGCTTGCGGCCGAGAACGCCGCCGGACGCATTGATTTCCTCGACCGCCATGTTGAGGCCATCGCGGTAGGAGTGCGTGAACGCCGCGGCCGGCCCCGTATAGCTGTTGATCTCGCCGATGCGGATCGGCGGCTTGTCTTGCGCGGCAACCGGGGCAGCGAGAAGAGCGCCTGCCAACGCGGTCGCGACGATAAACGAAGTGCGAAGGCGCATCACGAGTTCTCCTGTCATTGAATTGGCCACGTAACGACGGCCGGCCGAATGCCGGTCGCGAGCACGACGGGATCCTGGGAGTGAAACGGGAGGCTCGACGGCGCGACGACCGCGCCGGCCATTTTCGGCAGGAGAGGCAGTACTGTCATTACGGCCAACACTCATGCGCAAGATGACCGAGCTCGATTTAGCACCCATCGACAGCCGGGGCTGGTAGGCTCCCATGGGACAGAAGCGTAACCGCGTTCCGGGCATTGCTCAAGAAAAATGCTAAGTGTACGTTGCTTTTTTTCTGAGCCACTTTTGGCAGTGTTTCGATGCGGCTTGCCTTGTTTGCCACCGAGGGCCGAGCCCGCTGCCGCGGAATGCGTCACGCCGAAAGTTCACTCGTATCAACAGGACACCCCAACATGTATCGGCTAACGCTTGGACGCTCCGGCCAAACAGTTTCGGCACTCGGGCTTGGATGCGTTGGCATGTCGCAGGCCTATGGCCCCGCCGACGAAAGCCAGTCGATGGAGACGATGCAATGTGCGCTTGATCAAGGCATCGACCTCTTCGATACGTCCGACCTCTACGGCGTTGGCCACAATGAGGAATTGATCGGGCGCTTCTTGAAAAAGGCAGGCCGTCAGCGTGTTTTTCTCGCGACCAAGTTCGGCAGCATCCCGGCAGGCGCGGATGGAATGCCTGGTGTCGATAATTCTCCAGAGCACATCCAGAAGGCGTGCGACGCCTCGCTGAAGCGGCTCGGCATCGAGGTCATTGATCTCTACTACATGCATCGGCGCGATCCGAAGGTCCCGATGGCCGAGTCGGTCGGTGCGATGGCGCGTCTCGTCGAGGCCGGCAAGGTCCGCTTCCTCGGGTTGTCGGAAGTGTCGGCGGCCACGTTGCGGCAGGCACATGCGGTCCATCCGATTGCTGCGCTGCAAAGTGAGTATTCGCTCTGGTTCCGCGATCCCGAGGACGACGTGCTTCCCGCCTGCCGCGAGCTCGGAATCTCCTTCGTACCGTTCAGCCCGTTGGGGCGCGCCTTTCTCACCGGCACGATGCCGGCCGGCGACTTCGGCTCCAAGGACATTCGGGCGAGCCTGCCGCGCTTTAAAGGCGACGCGGCTGAACATAACCGGAGCCTTGTGGATCAACTCGTGAGATTTGCGAAACAGCGCGGCGCGACTGCAGCCCAGATTGCGCTCGCGTGGCTTCTGTCGAAGAACGATGGAAACAGCTCTGTCATTCCAATCCCCGGTACCAAACGCATCAAGTATCTGATCGAGAATGCGGCGGCCGCAAACGTGAAGCTCTCCGCACAGGACATCGCATACCTCGAAAACCTGTTCGCGCGCGATGCCGTGCAGGGCGACCGCTATTCACCGATCGAGGCGGCGCGCGCCGGAACTTAAGTCAGGTCGTGGGTCCACGCGCCGAAGACGGCTGCGTTGCGTTGCGCAGAGTACCAATTGTTTCCTCAAGATTGCGCCATTCGGGCCGAGCCGGTGCGAAACGTTGCCGTGCGTAACGGGCGAGATCAACGATCTGGCGATCGTCGAGCGTGTTGCGGAACCCGGGCATGGCGCCGTGTGTGGACTCCTTGATCCCCTCGATCACGACGCGCAGGAAGTTGTCCGGCCGGTCGGCGTGCAGATTTGTATTGAGGCCGAGCGGCGGGCCAGCATTTACGATGAGGCCGCCGTCTGGTTCGTGACACACGCCGCATGCGCCCTGATAGAGCCGCGCAGCCGCGCTGGTCGCGGGATGACGCACGGGCGCCGTCGACGCGACAATCTGCTGGCGCCGAGCCTCGAGTTCAGGCTGTGCGATCGGCGCGTTGAGGCTCGCGAGGTAGATTGCCATCGCGCGGATGTCGCTATCGGGCAGCGCTTTTAGCTCTTGCACCACGGACGCCATCGGACCGGCCGCGGTCCCGTGGTCAGGCGACGCGCCGGTCCGCATGTACGCAAAGAGTGCTTCCTCGGTCCAAGGCAGAGGCGCCAGCGACAGCTTTGTCAGCGCAGGTGCATCCCATCCTTCTGCGACCCCCCCGGCGAGGTACGCGACCCCCTGCCGTTCTGCCCCAAGTAGATTGCGCGGCGTGTGGCATGCACCGCAATGACCGAGCCCATCGACGAGGTAGCGGCCTCTGTTCCATTCGGCCGAATGCGCGGTGTCCGGTGCGAGCGCGTTGCCGCGATTGAACAGCGCGTTCCACAGGCTCATCAGCGGCCGGATGTTGAATGGAAAAGCCAGCTTGGATGCCGCATTCGCCTGCTGAATCGGGGTTTGCGTCATCAGGTAGGCATAGAGTGCCTGAAGGTCTTCCTCGCTCGCCTTCGCAAAGCTCGGATATGGAAAGGCCGGGTAGAGATTGCGACCATCGCGATGGATGCCTTGGCGCATCGCACGCTCAAAGGCCGGGTAGGACCAAGCGCCGATTCCGGTCTCTACATCGGGCGTGATGTTGGTCGCGACCACGGTTCCGAACGGCGTCGGTAGCGGCAGGCCCCCCGCATAGGCGGCGCCGCCTGGTGCGGTGTGACATACCGCGCAGGCGCCAAGCGCCGCGAGCAAGCGCCCTTTCTCGATGGTGGCGGCCGAATATGCCGCCGGATCGGGCCGGGTGATTGGCGCGATCGCGGAATGGATCGGCAGCGCCACGGTGCCCAGTCCGAGCAGGCCGACGAGAGTCGCAGCGATTGAACCGAGCGAGGGGAAGCGGCGGCCTGATTCCGCTTCGCGCCGCTTCGCCGCCGGCTTGCCGAGCCCCGCAAGCACGCGATCGGGCGTGAGCGGCAATTCGCGGAAGCGCACGCCAGTCGCATCGTAGACAGCGTTCACGATCGCGGCCGCGCTCGGGACGGTTGCGGACTCGCCCGCGCCCATCGGCGGTTCGTGCTGGCGGTCCATCAGCACAACATCGATGGCCGGAAGCTCGGGGAACGTCAGGATCGGATACGCGCCCCAGTCACGCGCTGCGACCGCCGTCGTCTCGCTGAAGCGCACCTCTTCCTTGAGCACGCGGCTTGTCGACTGCACGATGTTGCCGTGCAGCTGATGACGCACGCCAGCCGGGTTGATCATCATGCCGGTGTCCTGGCCGACGACCACGCGCGTCACGTTGACCTCACCGGTCGTGCGATTGACCGCAACTTCGGCGACCCATGCCGACCACGCCGCACCGACACCCGGCCAGTTGCCGTGCACATAGCGCGCCTGCGCAATTCCGCGGCCGCGGACGATATCGGCGGTTGGATCCTGAGGTTTTGGACCGGCACGATGCTCCCATGCTGCGCGTTCTGCCGTCGCCTTGGTCAACTCTGCTGCGCGCGGATCGTTGATATGGCGCAGGCGAAATTCCACCGGATCCGCGCCGGCCTCAACCGCAAGCTCGTCGATGAAGCTTTCATGCGCGAAAACATTCGGCAGCGCGGACACGCCACGAAACCACGACGCCCGCGCGATCGGCGGCATGTCGTGGACCGTCACCCTGATATTCTCGTAGTTGTAAGAGGGCCGGGCGGTACGGTCGCCGATGGGGCGCACCTCGGGCACCGGCGAGATGCGCCCTGTAAGCAGCAGCGCGAGTGTTGGAGAAAAGTTCGTCGGATAGCGGGACTGGAAATCGTATGCCGCGAGCGATCCGTCCTTCCCCAGCGCACCGGACACGTCGACGAGCTGGCCAGAGCCTTTCGGCTCCCACAAATGTTCCTGCTCGCGCGTGAGCTGCACGCGCACCGGCTTGCCGACGGCGCGTGACAGAAGAACGGCGTCGGCCACGACGTCATCGGCGCAATTGCGCCCGTAGCAGCCCGCCGCTTCCAGTCGGATCACTTCGATCGAGCTTTCCGGCACTCCGGTCAGCTTCGCAAGGTCGGCGCGCAGCGGGTACGGGTTCTGCGTGCCGGCCCAGACCGTGATGCCGCCTGCGCGCACATCGGCCACGCCGCACGAGGGGCCGATCGAGCCGTGCAGCTGGTAGGGCCACAGATAAGTCCGGTCGAGGCGTTTCTCCGCGCTCGCCAGGGCCACGTCGACATTGCCCTCATCCACCAGCTTGCGCGACGTTGATGGGTTGGCGCGGATCGCGTTCTCCAGATCACCGAGATTTTGACTGAAGGTCCAAGGCTTCCAGCGCACCTCAAGGCGTGCGGCGGCTTCCGCCGCATACTCTTCTCGGTCGGCGACGATACCGACGAAATCACCATCGACAACCACGGCAACGATGCCCGGAACGTCGGCGATGGACTGGCGGTCGACCGACTCAAGGCACCGGCCGATGAACTCACCGACATCGAGGCCCGAATACGGCGGACGCACGACGCGGCCATGCAGCATGCCGGGTACGCGCACGTCGTGGACGTAAATGAAGGTGCCTGCGGCCTTGGCAGGAATGTCGATGCGGTTCACCGGCCGACCAACGATGCGATGCTCGGCGATCGACTTCGGTGTCACATTGGGGTCGAGCGGCAGATGAATGCGCTGGTTGCGCAAGAGGCTCGCATAGTCCACTGACTTCTCTGGCGCATGGCGCAGGCGCGCAACACCGCCCTCGATCGTCAGGTCTTCGGTGGCGCAATCGAGCGCCGCGGCCGCAAGCCGCGCCATCTCGCGTCGCGCTTGTGCGGCGGCGAGCCGCAGCGGCACGGCCGTGATCTGGATCGTCTCGCTCGCAACGGTTGGACCCTGGTTCGGGGTGTTGGCGGTGTCGCCGAGCACTACGTCGACTGCATCGAACGGAACATCCAGCTCTTCGGCGACGATCTGCGCGAGCGCTGTGCTGATGCCCGTTCCGAGGTCGACGTGGCCATTGAACGCGTAGATTCCGCCGTCGTCGGTGAGCGACACGTAGACATCGAACGCGTCTTCCGGAACTGCACCTTCGATGGTATTCGGTCTGGGGGCAACAACAGCAAGTATGCCGCTGCGCTTGAGGAGCTCGCGGCGGGCTGGAGCGGGATTGCTCATCGCGCTGCCTCTGCGGTCTTGTTTCTCTCGACCGCCAGCATCACGGCTCGCAGGATCTCGACGTGAGCTCCGCAGCGGCAGAGATTGTACCGAAGCTCGGTGCGCACCTGAGATTCATCGGGCGTCGGATTGCGGTCGAGCAGCGCTTTCACGGTCATGATCATGCCGTTCAGACAGTAACCGCATTGCGCCGCCTGCGCATCGATGAACGCTTGCTGGATCGGATGCGGCGCCTGCGCAGTACCGAGACCCTCGAGCGTGATGATTTCGCTATTCTGCGCAAGGCTCAGTGGCAGCGCGCAACTGCGCGCCGCGATTCCGTCCATGAGCACCGTGCACGCCCCGCATTCGCCGAGCCCACAGCCATACTTCGGACCGTTGAGGCGAAGATCGTTGCGGAGCAGATAGAGAAGCGGCGTTGTGCCTTCGGCTTCGACCCAGTGCTCGCGGCCGTTGACGTGCAATCGGTGTCGGGTCAATCGCCGCGATGTCATGCGCTGCTACCTCGCCAGCAGATCCCGGATTGCGGCGTCGAAAAAAGCGATATCGCGCGGATCGGTGCCGGGCGCGCCAGCGCGATGTCCCCAGACCGACTCCAGAACGCGCAGCTCCGCATTCGGCATCTGCGACACTTCGATCTCGCTGTCTTCCGGCGGAAAGTAGAGATCGGTTCGCGACGGCATCACGATCGCGCGCGCCTTGATGGCGCGCAACGCGGCGGGGAAATCCATCTTGTAGGTGTCGTTGTCACTGATATCCGCCCGCTCCCAGGTGCAGACCTGCGCAAGGAAGTCGTTCACGTCACGCGGCGGTGCCGGTACCTTGCGGTTGATGAAGTCTTCGGCGGTAGGAAAGCCCTGCTGGCCGTACAGCCCTTGGCGATACCAGGTTTGCGACAGACCCCAGCTGTCGAAAATGAGACGCATGCGTTCGAGGGCGAGCGCCGGCTGGGTGGTGTACTCGCCCTGCTGCCAGGCGGGATCGGACGTCAACGCCATGCGGACATTCTGCAGAAACACGTAGTTGTGCGGCGAGGTTCGCGCTGATCCCGCGAGCGGCAGGATGCGCTCCACCTTGTCCGGGAAGTACGAGCCCCATTGGAACGCAAGCTGCGCGCCCATGGAGCGACCGATGACCGCACGAAGCACGTCGATGCCGAAGCACTCGGTGAGCAGACGACGCTGCAGCAGCACGTTATCGAGGATCGTGAAGCGCGGGAAACGGGCGCGGTCAAACGGAGGAGGCTGATTACTCGGCGACGCCGACACGCCGTTACCGAAGATGTTCACCACGACGATGAAATAGCGTGCCGGGTCGAGCGCCCACTGGGGTCCGATCACCCATTCGACATCCGGATGCTGGCCCGAATACCAGGTCGGGAACAGGATCACGTTGTCTTTGGCGCCGTTCAACGCCCCGTGGGTCTTGTAGGCGATCTTGACCGACGGGAGCGTCACACCGTCCTGGAGCGTGACGTTACCGAGATCGTAGACAGTGTGGGTCATCGCTATCAGCCCAGGTCCAGTGCTCGCTCTACGAATGCGGCCGCCGAAAGAACGCGTGCGTCCTGACTCAAAGGCCCGACGATCTGCACGCCAACGGGCAAGCCCTTGGGCCCGGTCCCGGCCGGTACGGTGACACAAGGCACATGCAGGAGCGTCCAGCCTCGGTTGAACGTCGGATCGCCTGTGCTGTCGAGGCCTTCCGGCGCTTCGCCGACCGCGGATGGAGTGAGCAGAACGTCGACCTC
>DATEKY010000683.1:0-4007 GCA_035277225.1 Xanthobacteraceae bacterium | reverse complement strand
GTCGCCGCGGCACAGCATTTTGCCTCGGGCGGGTTCTGCTCGGCGGCACGCTCACGCGGTGTGAGCGAGCGCGGACGTTGTACTACCCAGATGCGGTCGTATTTGTCGGTCGCGATGCCGGCGACCTGGCCGAGGATCCAGTTGTTCGGCAGCGGCTTCGGCCAGGAGGCTTCGACCTGGAAGCGCGGCACGTCATCGGCGAGTGCGGGCGTGCCGAGCAGCGCGGCCAGCACGGCCGCGACGATGCGTTTCGTCATGTTTCCCCCAACGCTCGGCGCGCGCTAGACGCGCACCTTCACGTAGCTGCCCGGCGCATCCTCGATCGGCGTCAGCACGCCGCCGCCGGGCTCGCGCGCCGGCACCGTCTCGCCGGCCTGCGCCTTGATCCACTCGATCCAGTCCGGCCACCACGATCCCGGATGCTCGGTCGCGGTGGCGAGCCAGCGATCGAGATTTCCGACCGGCGCATCACCGGTCCAGTACTGGTACTTCGGCTTGCCCGGCGGATTGACCACGCCGGCGATGTGGCCGGAGCCGGCGAGCACGTATTTGACGTCGCCGCCGAAGAATTTCGAGCCGAGGAACGCCGATTTCGCCGGTGCGATGTGGTCCTCGCGGGTCGCCAGATTGTAGACCGGGATGGTCACATTGCCGAGGTCGAGCTGCACATTGTCGATCACCATCTGGCCCTTCGAGAGCTTGTTATCCAGATAGCAATTACGCAGATAGAACATGTGGTTGGCGGCGGGCATGCGCGTGGAATCTGAATTCCAGTACAACAAGTCGAACGGGTAGGGCTGCTTGCCCTTGAGGTAGTTCGAGATCACGTACGGCCAGATCAGATCGTTCGAGCGCAGCATGTTGAAGGCGTTCGCCATGTTCGAGCCTTCGAGGTAGCCGCGCTCGGCCATCTTGTGCTCGAGCGACTTGAGCTGCTCCTCGTCGACGAACACCATCAGGTCGCCCGCATGGGTGAAGTCGACCTGCGCGGCGAAGAAGGTCGCGCTCGCGATCCGCCTGTCGTTCTTCGCCGCCATCCAGGCGAGCGTCACCGCCATCAGCGTGCCGCCGACGCAGTAGCCGATCGCATTGACGTCGTCCTCGCCGGTGACCTGCTTGATGACGTCGAGCGCCGCGATCGGACCCGACTTCATGTAGTCCTCGAAGCTCTTCGCCGCGAGCTGCGCGTCCGGATTGACCCAGGAGATGACGAACACCGTCAGCCCCTGTTCGACGCACCACTTGATGAACGACTTCTCCGGATTGAGATCGAGGATGTAGAACTTGTTGATCCAGGGCGGGATGATCAGCAGCGGCCGCTTCAGAACGCTCGCGGTCGCGGGCGTGTACTGGATCAGCTGCATCAGCTCGTTCTGGAAGATCACCTTGCCGGGAGTCATGGCGAGGTTCTTGCCGACCGCGAATTTCGACGCGTCGGACTGGCGGATCTTCAGGTTGCCGTGTCCGGCCTCGATGTCCTCGGCCAGCATGCTCATGCCGCGCGCGAGGTTCTCGGCGTTCGACGAGAGCGTCTCGCGCATCACTTCCGGATTGGTGAGCACGAAGTTGGTCGGCGCGATCGCGTTGCCGATCTGCCGGACATAGAACTCGGCCTTGTGGCGCGTGTGCTCGTCGAGCTCCGCGTTCTTGACCAACCGTTCGCCCCATTGCGTGGTGAGCAGGTAGGCCTGCTTCATGAAATCGTAGAACTGGTTCGACGACCATTCGGGGTCGTTGAAGCGCTTGTCGCCAGGCGCGGGCGCGGCGACCGGTTCGATCGTCTCGCCGGCGAGCCGCTTGGAGGCCGCCACCCACAATTCCAGATAGGCCTTGCCGAGCCCGGTCTGGACCTCGACCGCGCGTTGCGGATCGGAGAGCCAGTATTCGGCGACCTGACCGAGCGTCTTGACCACGTCGGCGATCTCGTCGGCCGGCTCGATCTTGACCTCGCCGACCTCGCGCGGCTTCAGGTAAGCGGCGAGTGCCTTGCCGCCTTCCTCCACCATCCGGGCGATGTTGCGCGAAAACTGCTCGATATCGACCGCGGGCGGGAGCGGGGGCGCAGGCGGGGCGGCGGCCGGTGCGGCAGCCGGCACCTTGTCCCGGTCCCGGGTTTCCTGGGTCGCAGTCTTCTGCACGCGTTTCCTGCCCGTCGCCGGCTTCTTTTTCAGGACTATGGTCCTTGGTTCGGACATATTAGCGGCAATAACCTCTTTGAAGCCACTTTCTTGGATAGTGTTCTTGTTGTGCATTGCGGTGTGACCTTGCCGGCCCATGATGTCGAACGCACGACGCATTCCTTTAGCTCCGCGCGCCGCGACCGCGCTCGCGTTGGCGTGGCTGCTCGCCGCCTGCGGTGCGACGCTCGGCAACCTGCCGGAGAAGCTGGGCGGGTTGCCTGAGAGCGCGCCGCAACGCCCTGCAGAGACCATGCCATTCCCCAACGTCTACGAGCCGCGCCCGAAACGGCAGGCGGCGCCGCTGAGCGACGACGAGCAGAAGAAGCTGGAATCGGAACTGACCAAGCTGCGCGACGACCAGAACCAGCGCGCGACCGCGCCGGATGCTCCGCCACCGCCTCCGGAACCCGCGAAGAAGGCGGCCGCGCCACCGAAAAAAGACCCGGCGCCAGCCAAAAAGGCGGCCAAGGAGGCCGCGTCCGTGCCCGCGAAGAAGAAGCAGAACGACCCCGTGGTGCCTGAGCAGAAGGGGCCGGTCGCGCCGCCGAAGCTGATCAACTGAGCCCTCGCATCGGGGGCAAGCCGTGATAAAAGGCCCGCGTCGCGGGCCATCGGGGCTGGTTCGCGTGCCTTTTGGGAGCCTGGAGACGATGGAAGAGTTTCACCGCATTCGCCGTCTGCCGCCTTACGTGTTCGAGCAGGTCAACCGCGCGAAGGCGGCGGCGCGCAATGCGGGTGCCGACATCATCGACCTCGGCATGGGCAACCCGGACCTTCCTGCACCGCAGCACGTCCTCGACAAGCTGAAAGAGGTCGCCGGCAAGCCGCGCACCGACCGCTACTCGTCCTCGCGCGGGATTCCCGGGTTGCGCAAGGCGCAGGCGTCCTATTACGGGCGGCGCTTCGGTGTGAAGCTCAATCCCGACACGCAGGTGGTCGCGACGCTCGGCTCGAAGGAAGGCTTCGCCAACGTCGCGCAGGCGATCTCCGCGCCGGGCGACATCGTGCTCTGCCCCAACCCGAGCTACCCGATCCACGCCTTCGGCTTCCTGATGGCGGGCGGCGTGATCCGCTCGGTGCCGGCCGATGCCAACGAAGACTATTTCCGCGCGCTCGAGCGCGCGGTCATCCATTCCATCCCGAAACCGCTCGCGGTCGTGGTGTGCTATCCGTCGAACCCGACCGCTCATGTGGCGACGCTCGACTTCTACAAGGATCTCGTCGCCTTCGCGAAGAAGCACGGGCTGTTCATCCTGTCGGATCTCGCCTACGCGGAGGTCTATTTCGACGACAAGACGCCGCCGCCCTCCGTGCTCGAAGTCAACGGCGCGATGGATGTGACGGTCGAGTTCACCTCGATGTCGAAGACCTTTTCGATGCCCGGCTGGCGCATGGGGTTCGCGGTCGGCAACGAGCGCATCATCGCGGCGCTGGCGCGCGTGAAGTCCTATCTCGACTACGGCGCGTTCACGCCGATCCAGGCCGCCGCGGTCGCCGCGCTGAACGGCCCGGACGACTGCATCCGCGAGATGCGCGACACCTACCGGCGCCGGCGAGACGCGCTGGTCGACAGCTTCGGCCGCGCCGGCTGGACCATTCCGGAGCCGATTCAAGAAACCGCCGGATGTTGCGCGCGGCCTGGCGGATGCGCTGCTCGTTCTCGACCAGCGCAATGCGCACGAAGCCTTCGCCGCGCTCGCCGAAACCGGTGCCGGGAGATACCGCGACCTCGGCTTTTTCAACCAGAAGCTTGGAGAATTCGACGCTGCCGAGCGTGTTGAACGGCGCCGGGATCGGCGACCAGGCGAACATCGAGGCAGCCGGCGA
>DATEKY010000682.1:0-3187 GCA_035277225.1 Xanthobacteraceae bacterium | reverse complement strand
TCGCCGCCACCGCGTTCGCGGCGCCGCGCGTGTCGGCGCAGGGCGGCAAGACGCCGACCAAGGTGCACGACTTCCTCACTTACGCGGACGTCGCCAAGGCGGAGCAGGAAGGCGCCTTCGTGTTCTATTCCCACGAGAACGAGGCCGGCACCGCCGCGATCGTCGAAGGGTTCGGCAAGGACTTCCCCAAGATCAAGACCAGCTATGTGCGCGCACAGACCGGCGCGCTCTACAACAAGATTTTGTCGGAGCGCTCCGCCGGCCGCTTCGACGTCGACGTGCTGCAGTTGTCCGACGTCGCGCCCGCGGTCGATTTCGAGAAGCGCGGCGGCTACGAGATCTACACCGGCCCGTACATGGACGCGTACAAGAAGGACTATATCAGCGCGAAGCCGGGCGCCTATTTCTGGACCGGCGTCACCTTCGCGGGGCTCGCCTACAACAAGTCGAAGGTGAAGCCCGAGGAGGCGCCAAAAACCTACAAGGACATCAACAACGCGCGCTTCCGCAACAAGATCTCGTGCAAGATCTCCTCGTCCGGCATCCAGTACGTGCAGTGGTATCTGCTGCGCGGAATCTACGGTGCCGATTTCTGGAAGGAGTTCGCCAAGCAGCGCCCGCGCGCCTTCGACTCGCGCGTGCAGCTGTTCGACCGCCTCGCCAAGGGCGACGACGACATGACGGCGCTCGCCGAGTATTCGGCCTACGTGCTCTACAAGCAGCGCGGCGCCGACGTGGAGTTCGTCGGCCCGCCCGAAGGGCTGGTCGCGACGCCGCTGATCGTCGGCGCGGTCAACAAGGCGCCGCATCCGGAAGCCGCGAAACTGTTCGTCGACTGGGCGATGTCGCCGCGCGGGCAGAAGTACTACCAGGATCATCCGAATCTGTATTACGGCTCGCTGACCAACGATCCCCCACCGATGCCGACCGGGCAGAAGCTCTCCGACTACAAGCTGATCTATCCGACCGACTGGGACGACTACGCCAAGACGCGCGAGGTGTTCAATAAAGAGTGGAACGCGATGCTGGGGCTCTAAACTCTGGTGTCATCCCGGCCGAGCGAATGCGAGAGCCGGGACCCATCAGGCACATTCGCGAATGTGAGAAATGGGTCCCGGATAGCCGCCATGCGGCGGCTTCCGGGATGACAGTCTGAGTATTCGGCCCGCCCATGCGACTTCCTCGTACAATCTCCCCCCAGGCCCTCGCCGGCGCGCTGGTCGCGCTGGTGGCGGGCCTGCTGGTGCTCTATCCGGTCGCGTTCCTGCTGCAGGCCGCGCTCAACACCGGCGATCCGGAGGCGCGGCCGCCGACCGAATACGGCTTCGAGAATTTCGCAGGCCTGCTCGCCTATCCGCAGATCATCATCAACACGCTCACCGTGTCGTTCGCCGCGACCGTGATGGCGCTGATCCTCGGCTTCGTGATGGCGTGGATCATCACGCGCACCAACGTGCCGGGGCGGCGCTTCTTCGAGCAGATGATGGTCGTGCCGTATTATCTGACGCCGCTGCTCGGCGCGCTCGCCTGGAGCCTGCTCGGCACGCCCGAAAGCGGCTTCCTCAATCAGGTTTTTCGCGCGCTTGGTGGCAGCGAATACCTGATCGACATCAACACGCCCTACGGCATCGCCTGGGTGATGGCGCTGTTCGAGGGTTCGGTCGCCTTCGTGATGATCGGCGCCGTGATGAAGTCGATGGACCCGGCGCTGGAGGAAGCCTCGCAGGTGATGGGCGCGAGCCGGCTGCGCACCATGCTGCGCATCACCCTGCCGCTGGTGCTGCCCGGCGTGCTCGGCGCCGCCGTGTTCGTGTTCGCCGAGATGCTCGGCTCGTTTGCGGTGGCGCTCGTGCTCGGCCTGCCGAACCGCTACTACGTGGTGACCACCGCGATCTATCAGCTGGTGCAGCAATATCCGCCGAAGATTCCGGTCGCCGCCGCGATGGGCACCTCGCTGTTCGTCGTGATGTTCGCGACGCTGTTCGTCTATCGCTGGATCATCATGCGCGGCAGCTACGTCACCATCACCGGCAAGGCGTTCCGCCCGCGCGTCAACGACGTCGGCAGGCTGCGCTACGTGCTGTGCGCGATCTGCGTGTTCTATCTGTTCTGCAGCGTCGTGCTGCCGCTGTTCACGTTGTTCTATGCGTCGATCCAGAACATCTCCACGGCGTTCCCGCCGCTGAGCAACTTCACGCTCGAGCATTTCCGCAAGGCCTTCACGATGAACGCCGCCACCACGGCGCTCGGCAACAGCCTGTGGCTCGCGCTGTGGACCGCGACGCTCGGCGTGCTGCTGATGGGGCTGATCTCGTGGATCGTCTACCGCTCGCGGCTGCCCGGCGCGAGCGTGATCGAATACATCGTGATGTTCCCGCAGTCGGTGCCGCGGCTGATCTTCGCCTTCGGCATGATGTGGGCGTGGCTGATCTTCCCGATCCCGATCTACGGCACGCTGTGGCTGCTGCTGATCGCCTATCTCACCGTGTTCCTGCCGCTCGGCGTGCGCACCATCTCGGGCGTGATGCTGCAGATCGACAAGAGCCTGGAGGAATGCGCGCAGATGTGCGGCGCCGGCTGGGGCTATCGCATCCGCACCGTGACGGTGCCGCTGCTCTGGCCCGGGCTGATCGCGGCCTGGCTGTTGCTGTTCGTCGCCAGCATCCGCGAGCTCGGCGCCTCGATCCTGCTGATGGGGCCGCACGCCAAGGTGATCACGCCGTCGATCGTCGAGAGCTGGTTCGCCAGCTCGACCGAGCTCACCGCCGCGATGGCGCTGATCCAGACGCTGGTCGTCGCGATCGCGGTCGCCATCCTGATGGCGATCACGCGCCGCGCCACCACGCATATAGCGGATTGATCGCATGCCAGAGCGCAAGCCGCATATCGAGGTCGAGAACCTGGAAATCCACTACGGCGACGTGCCGGCGGTGCGCGGCGTGAGCTTTTCGGTACAGCCGGGCGAGCAGCTCACGCTGCTCGGTCCTTCCGGCTGCGGGAAGACCACGACCCTGCGGGCGATCGCCGGCCTGGAACAGCCGAGCGCGGGCGAGATCCGCATCGCCGGCGCGCCGGTCTATTCGAGCAAGGAGCGCGTCAACATTCCGGCCGAGAAGCGCGGCCTCTCGATGGTGTTCCAGTCCTACGCGATCTGGCCGCACATGACGGTGTTCGAGAACGTCGCCTA
>DATEKY010000681.1:0-2882 GCA_035277225.1 Xanthobacteraceae bacterium | reverse complement strand
GTGTGCATGTGGGTGAAGACGTAGAACTCGTTGTGCCGGATCGCGCGCACCACGCGCTCGCCGACCACGTCCGGCTCCAGCCCGTCGTTCAGCTCGCTCTGGAACGCGTCATTGCCCGGCTCGGAGTATGGCCCGCCGAAGCGCGCGGGCCGGTTCTCGCCCGACGTATAGATGCGCGTCTTCACCGCGGCCGGCGCCAGCACCGAAACTCCGATCGATGAGTCCTTCAGGTCGTACGCGATCGATTCCGACAGCGCCACCACGGCGAACTTCATCGCGCCGTAGGAGCCGCTGCGCCGGTGCCCGCCGATCTGGAAGCCCGCGATCGACGCGGTGTTGACGATGTGCCCTTCGCCGCCATGGCGGCGGATCAGCGGCAGGAAAACCTCCAGCCCGTGGATCACGCCGTAGAGATTGACGCCGACGTTCCACTCCCACTCCTGCGGCGTCAGCTCGGCGACCGAGCGGCCGTGGATCGTGATCCCGGCGTTGTTGCAGGCGACATGCAGCTCGCCGAACGCCTTCACGGCGGCGTCGCCCGCGTCGCGCACCGACGCGCGGTCCGACACGTCGGTCACGAGCGCGATCGCCTTGCCACCAAGCTTGCGCACCTCGGCAAGCGCCGCATCGAGCCGATCGCCGCGGATGTCGCACAGCGCAACCGCCATGCCTTCACGCGCGAAGGCGCGCGCCATGCCGAGGCCGATGCCGGAAGCAGCACCTGTGACGATCGCGGTCTTGCCTTCCAGCTGCTGCATCGCACCCCTGCGTCTTCAGTCCATCGTGGACCGTCGTTGCGTTGTGGTCTACGGTTTTGACGCAACGAGGCAATGCGTTTCGCGCAAAGACGCCAGGGCGGACATGGTCAGAGTGCGAAGTCCCCAGGATCTTGGGGCCGGCGTGGTCTTCGTCACGATCGGTGCAGCCGGACTCTATTTCGGTCAGGATCTCGCCTTCGGCTCGTCGGCGCGGATGGGGCCGGGCTACTTCCCGACCATCCTGAGCTGGTTGATCATCGCCATCGGACTCGTGCTCGCCGTCAAAAGCCTTAGCGTCGACGGCCCGCCGATCGAGCGCATCTATATCCGCCCGCTGTTCGCGATCCTCGCTGCCATCCTGGCGTTCGGCTTCCTGATCGACCGCATCGGCCTCGCGCTCACGGCCGCGCTGCTCACCATCGGATCGGCCTACGCGCGGCGCGACGTGGACCTGAAAGAGACGCTGCTGCTCGGGGCCGGCCTCGCGCTTTTCGTGGTCGGCGTCTTTGTCTATGGCCTGACGCAGCCGCTGCCGGCCTGGTGGGGCCGTTGATGGAATTCGACGTCCTGCAGAACCTGTCGACCGGCTTCGGCGCCGCGCTGTCGATCAACAATCTCGGCTTTGCGCTGCTCGGCTGTCTGCTCGGCACCCTGATCGGGGTGCTGCCCGGCATCGGCCCGATCCCGACCATCGCGATGCTGCTGCCGATCACGTTCGGGCTCGATCCGCTCTCCTCGCTGATCATGCTCGCGGGCATCTATTACGGCGCGCAATACGGCGGCTCGACCACCTCGATCCTGGTGAACATTCCGGGCGAGGCGGGTTCCATCGTCACCTGCATCGACGGCCACCAGATGGCGAAGCAGGGCCGTGCCGGCGTCGCGCTCGGCGTCGCGGCTCTCGGCTCGTTCTTCGCCGGCTGCGTCGGCACCGTGTTCATCGCGGCGTTCGGCCCGCCGCTCGCCGCG
This sequence comes from Xanthobacteraceae bacterium, assembly GCA_035277225.1. GTDB lineage: Bacteria > Pseudomonadota > Alphaproteobacteria > Rhizobiales > Xanthobacteraceae > PALSA-894. The sequence goes on along the minus strand of DATEKY010000681.1, from coordinate 1,155 downwards.
ATCGCACAGCAATTCAACGCGCCAGAGAATTTCTCGCTGATGCTGCTCGGCTTGGTCACCGCCGTGGTGCTGGCGCACGGTTCGGTGATCAAGGCGATCGGCATGGTGCTGGTCGGCCTGCTGTTCGGCCTCGTCGGCACCGACGTGAACAGCGGGCTGACGCGCTACACGTTCGGCGTTTCGGAATTGTGGGACGGCATCGATTTCCTGCCGCTCGTCATCGGCATGTTCGGCGTCGTCGAGATCGTGCGCAATCTCGAACGCGGCGAGCTGCCACGTGCCCAGATCTATACCAGCCTGCGCGAGTTGTGGCCGAGCCTGCAGGACTTCAAGGACAGCTGGCGCGCGGTGCTGCGCGGCACCGGGCTCGGCTCGATCCTCGGTATCCTGCCGGGTGGCGGCGCGGTGCTCGCCGCCTTCGCGAGCTACACGGTCGAGAAGAAGATCGCCGCCGATCCCTCACGCTTCGGCAAAGGCGCGATCGAGGGCGTGGCGGGACCCGAGTCCGCCAACAACGCTGCGGCGCAAACCTCGTTCATTCCGCTGCTCACGCTCGGGCTGCCGTCGAACGCCATCATGGCGCTGATGATGGGCGCCATGATCATCCAGGGCATCCAGCCCGGCTCCGCCGTGATGACCAAGCGCCCGGACCTCTTCTGGGGCATGGTCGCCAGCATGTGGATCGGCAACCTGATGCTGCTGGTCATCAACTTCCCGCTGATCGGCATCTGGGTGCGGCTCCTCTCGGTGCCGTACCGCTTGCTCTATCCGGCGATCCTCTTGTTCTGCGTCATCGGCATCTACGCGACCAACACGAACGTCGTCCAATTGGTGATGACCGCGGTATTCGCGCTGTTCGGCTACATCCTGGTGAAGTTCGAATGCGAGCCGGCGCCGCTGGTGCTCGGTTTCATTCTCGGCCCGCTGATGGAGGAGAACCTGCGCCGCGCGCTGGTGATCTCGCGCGGCGACCCGCGCATTTTCCTCGAAAGCTGGATTTCGATCGTGCTGCTGGCGCTCACCGTGCTGGTGATCGCGCTGATCGTCCTGCCGCAGATCCGCAAGTCGCGCGAAGAGGCGTTCCAGGAGTAGGATTGGCAACGCTCCGGGCGGGCTTCATACTCCTCAAAAGCGGAGGGACCTCATGGGCGCGAT
>DATEKY010000680.1:0-2464 GCA_035277225.1 Xanthobacteraceae bacterium | reverse complement strand
GCTCAAGCCCGGCGAGTCGTTCGAGTATACGAGCGGCGTGCCGCTGCCGACCCCTTCCGGCTTCATGACCGGCAGCTACGGCATGGTGTCGGCCGCGGGCGAGCCGTTCGACATCGCCATCCCGACCTTCTCGCTCGATGGACCGGAGACGAAGCGGACGCTGAACTGAGGCGAGTGGCAAGTAGCAAATAATGGTCAGCTATTCGCTATTCGCTCGTCTGCGACCTCAGTGGGCTGAAACACATAGGTCTGGCTGCAGAACTCGCACGTCACCGAGATGACGCCGTTCTCCACCATGTCGTCGCGGTCGGATTGCGGAAACGAGCGCAGCATCGCCTCGACGCTCGCGCGCGAGCAGGAGCACTGCGCGGTGAGATCCGTCGCGCGGAACACGCGCACGCCGCGTTCGTGGAACAGCCGGTAGAGCAGCCGCTCCGAGGACACCGCCGGATCGATCAGTTCGATGTCCTCGATCGTCTCGGCGAGCGAGCGGCCTTCGATCCAGGCATCGTCCTCCGCCACCACGTGCTTCTCGGCCCCTTCCGGCGCATCGCCCGGATCGAGATCGGCCACGCGCGCGCGCTCCGGGGCACGCGGCACGAACTGCAGCAGCAGGCCGCCGGCGCGCCAGCTGTGGCTCGACCCCCCCGTCGCGGCGCGGAACTCCTCGGCGACCGCGAGCCGCACACGGGTCGGGATCTGCTCGGAGCGCAGGAAATATTCGTGCGCCGCATCCTCCAGCGTGCCGCCTTCGAGCGCGACCAGCCCCTGATAGCGGCTCCGGTCGCCGCCCTGATCGATGGTCATCGCGAGATGGCCGCGGCCGAGCAACGATCCTGCGTCGGTCTTGCCGGCCGCGATCGCCTCGGCGACGCGGTTCTTGTCCATTCGCGCGCAGGCGCGAACGTTGCCGGGCGTCGTGAAGTCGACCACCAGCATCGGCACCGGGCCGTCGGTCTTGGTCTGCAGGATGAACCGGCCCTCGAACTTCAGCGCGGTGCCGAGCAGCATGCCGAGGACGATTGCCTCGCCGAGCAGCTTGGCGACCGGCTGCGGATAGTTGTGGCCGTCGAGAATCTGGTCCACCGCCGGACCCAAACGCACGACACGGCCGCGCAGATCGAGGGCCGAAACCTCGAACGGCAGCACGGTGTCATCGGCCGAGACCTCCGCGGGCGCGCGGCTCGGAATTGCGATATCGGGGGCTGGCATCGGCCTCTATCTATAGGCTCGCGCGGAAAATGCGAGCCTGGTTTTCCCGGAGCATGGCCCCATTCCGAAAACCGGTCCCCACTTTTCGGGGGCCATGCTCACTGTCCCGCAAGGCACCAGGCCAGAATGCCCTTTTGGGCGTGCAGGCGGTTCTCGGCCTCGTCGAACACGACCGATTGCGGCCCGTCGATCACCTCGTCGGTGACCTCGTCGCCCCGATGGGCAGGCAGGCAATGCATGAAGATCGCGTCGGGCTTCGCCTGCGCCATCAGCCGCTGGTTGACCTGATAGGGCTTGAGCAGGTTGTGGCGCTTCTCGCCGTCCTTGTCGCCCATCGAGACCCATGTGTCGGTGACGATGCAGTCGGCGTCGGCGACGGCCGCTTCGGGATCGTGTCCGACCTCGATCGCCGCACGGGATTGCTTCGCCCACGCCGCAATACTGCGGTCGAGCTTGAGTTCCGGCGGGATCGCGACCTTGAGGCGGAAGTCGAAGCTCTTCGCGGCGTGCATCCACGACGAGAGCACGTTGTTGGCGTCGCCGGTCCAGGCAACGGTGTGACCCTTGATTGCGCCCTTGTGTTCCTCGTAGGTCATTACGTCGGCCATCACCTGGCACGGGTGCGACAGACGCGTCAGCCCGTTGATCACCGGCACCGTCGCGTGCGTCGCAAGCTCCATCAAGGCGTCATGGCTCAGGATGCGGATCATGATCGCATCGACATAGCGCGACAGCACCCGCGCGGTGTCGGCGATGGTCTCGCCGCGGCCGAGCTGCATCTCGGTACCGGTCAGCATGATGACGTCGCCGCCGAGCTGGCGCATCGCGATGTCGAACGACACGCGCGTGCGCGTCGAAGGCTTGTCGAAGATCATCGCCAGCGTCTTGCCGGCGAGCGGCTTGTCGGCGGCCGCGCGGTCGCGCTTGAGCTGCTGCTTCATCGCGCGGCTGTTGTCGATCATTCCCCGCAGTTCGCTCACGGGGATTTCGGTCAGATCGAGAAAGTGGCGCGGCGCCGCGCTCACACCGCGGCTCCCTGCTTCGCCGCCTTCTGCGTTTGCGCCAGCCGCGCGCAGGCGCGGTCGAGCATGCCCATCGCGTCGCCGACCTCGGCCTCGCTGACGATCAGCGGCGGAACGAGGCGCACGACATTGTCGCCGGCCGCGACGGCGAGCAGATGCTCGTCGCGCAACGCGTCGACCAGTTGGCCGTTCGGCACCACGCAACGCAGCCCGAGCAGCAGCCCCTCGCC
>DATEKY010000679.1:0-5538 GCA_035277225.1 Xanthobacteraceae bacterium | reverse complement strand
CAAGGCGATCATGGCGAAGGCCGACAAGCCGTTCGCGGGCGTGCGCGTGGGCGTGAAGAACGGCGGCTGCGCCGGCATGGCCTACACGATGGAATATGCCGAGAGCGCGCAGAAGTTCGACGAAGTGGTCGAGGACAAGGGCGTCAAGCTGCTGATCGACCCGAAGGCGGTCATGTTCCTGCTCGGCACCGAGATGGACTTCAAGGTCGACAAGCTGTCGTCGACCTTCGTGTTCAACAATCCGAACCAGACCTCGGCCTGCGGCTGCGGCGAGTCGGTGCAGTTGACGCCGGCGTCAGATCCGGCCACGGCGGACGTTCACTAGACACGCCGTGGACGCCGAAGCGATCGGCGAGCTTTTCCGAGAGTTCGGACCCGTATCCGTCCGCCGCATGTTCGGCGGCGCCGGCATCTTCGTCGATGGGCTGATGATCGGGCTCGTCTCCGACGGCGTGATCTATCTGAAAGCCGACAGCGCGACGATCACGGACTTCGAGCGCGAGGGGCAGGGCCCGTTCACCTATCCGACGAAGAACGGTACGCACACGCTGACGTCCTACTGGCGCATGCCGGAGCGGCTCTACGACGATACGGATGAACTCGCACGCTGGGCGCGCGCCGCGCACGGCGTCGCATTGCGTGCAGCCGCGAAGCCGAAGAAGAAGTCGGTGAGAAAGACGGCCGGGATGAAGCGCCCGGTCAAGCGACCTTCGCGGCAGAAGGCGAAGCGACCGAGGCGACCTCCGGGTCGGTCTCGCAAATGACGCGATTGCGCCCGGCGCGTTTTGCCGCATAGAGGCAGTTGTCGGCGCGCTCGATCAGCGACTGCGCGGTCTCGCCCTTCTTGAGAGAGGCGACGCCGATCGACACCGTGACGCGGCCGAGATGCTCGCCGGTCGAGCGCTTCATCAGTTCCTTGGTCATCACGGCGCGGCGGACATGGTCCGCAACCGTCAGCGCCGCGCGCAATGTCGTTCCCGGCAGGATGACGGCGAACTCCTCGCCGCCGTAGCGCGCCGCGATATCCTGGCCCTTGACGTTCTGCTTCATCGCGAGCGCCACGAGGCGAAGCACTTGGTCCCCAGTGAGGTGTCCGAACGTGTCGTTGAACGCCTTGAAGTGATCGATGTCGGTCAGCATCAGCGCCATCGGCTCGCTCGCCGCGATGCTCTGCGCGATACATTTCTCCAGCGACTGATCGAAATACTTGCGGTTGGCAAGCGAGGTCAGCGGGTCGGTCAGGCTCTCGTTGCGCACCGCTTCGAGATTGACCTGCAGCTGGCTGATCTCCTGACGCGACGCCTTCAGGCTCTGCTCCAGCCGCGAGTTGTTCTCTTCCATGCTGCGGGTCGCGAGCACCAGCGACTCGACGATGGCGCGCAGGCCGTCGCGATCCTTTGCGGCGCCGAGGCTTTGCGTCGCGTGCGCCAGGCTCTCATGGTAGTGGGTGGCCGAGCCGACTGCCGCGTCGATCATCGACATCACCTGCTCGATCTCGTCGACGATCCGGCCGCCGACATTGTCGAGCCGGTCGGTCAGGCGCGCCGGCGACAGATAGGTCTCGTAGATCTGGTCGACGTCCGACGTGCTCAGCGTCCCGTTGCGCGTCAGCGTCTCGTTGATGGTCTGATTGAGGGATGGATTGTAGCCGGTCGCGTAGGCGTACCAGACTTCGTAATTGCGCGGATAGGCCGGCTGGCGCAGCGCCTTGATCTGCCCGAGCGCAATCTCCGCGAACGCGAGGGTGCGCACGTGCTCGTCCGTCGATGCCGTCATTCTGTCAGCGCTCCACGCGGCGCCGCCGGCACCACGACCCCAACCCCGTCCGTGTTTTACCTTATGGGAGATGACTAAACGGCGGGTAAACGTGGAACTATCACGGGCGCGAATGGTCGATAACGAATTCGTGTCGCCCCGTCGATGTAAACGTCTTGACGGACTTGCCTCCCCGCGCAGCGAACGCTGCGGAAAGCAGTCGCGAAATCACAAACACTATTGTCGGGAAATCTCAGGCTTTCAGGCGTACCGGCCGAAGCAGGAAGGCCGGTAGATGCGAACTGTCACCTTCCTCTACGGGAGATTGTGACTGCGGCCGACGCGAGCGCGCTTCGTCGATTCGAGCGACCTTTGCCGCGGCCGGTTCATGGCGCTGTCCGGGGGTCGGCGTGGTCCGCTCTTCACGCGGCTGGCGCGCTTCGCGGGGCTGGCGTTCCGAACGCTCGTGGCGTTGCGTACGGCCCTGACGCTGCGGACGACCTCCGCGCGGGTGGTGTTCGCGGCTGCGCGGTTCCGCATCGGGCTCCGACGAAGGCGGGGGCTCGCCGGTCCACTCGATCGTCTGTCCGGTGAGTTTCTCGATCGCCGAAACGGCCTTGCCGTCGATCGGCGCCACGATGGTCAGCGCGGTGCCGAGCCGTCCGGCGCGGCCGGTACGGCCGATGCGGTGCACGTAGTCGTCCGGGTGATGCGGCACGTCGAAATTGAACACGTGGCTCACCGCCGGGATATCGAGGCCGCGCGCCGCGACGTCGGATGCGACCAGCAGCTTGATCTCGCCACGGCGGAACGAGTCGAGCGCCGCGGTGCGGGCGGACTGGTCCATGTCGCCGTGCAGCGCGATCGCCGAGAAGCCGTGACTCACCAGCGAGCGGTGCAAAGTCGCGACTTCGCGCTTGCGGTTGCAGAAGATGATCGCGTTGGTCAGTCCTTCGGCCGAGCGGATCAGCCGGCGCAGGGTATCGCGCTTGTCATGCGCCTCGCGGCCGGTCTTGACCAGGCGCTGGGTGATCGTCGCGACTGTGGTGGCAGGGCGAGCGACTTCGACGCGCACCGGATTATGCAGGAACTGCTCGGTGATACGCTGGATCTCCGGCGGCATCGTTGCGGTGAAGAACAGCGTCTGGCGCGTGAAGGGAACCAGCTTGCAGATGCGCTCGATGTCCGGGATGAAGCCCATGTCGAGCATGCGGTCGGCTTCGTCGATCACCAGCAGCTCGACGCCGGTCAGCAGCAACTTGCCGCGTTCGTGGTGGTCGAGCAGCCGGCCGGGGGTGGCGATCAGCACGTCGACACCGCGCGTGAGCTTGGCATCCTGGTCATCGAACGAGACGCCGCCGATGATCAGCGCGACGTTGAGCTTGTGCTTGGCGCCGTACTTGTTGAAGCTGTCCTGCACCTGCGCGGCGAGTTCGCGCGTCGGCTCCAGGATCAGCGTGCGCGGCATGCGGGCGCGGGCACGGCCCTTCTCCAGCATCGTGAGCATCGGCAACGTGAAGGCCGCGGTCTTGCCGGTCCCGGTCTGCGCGATGCCGAGCACGTCCTTGCGCGACAGCACGTGCGGGATGGCCTGCTCTTGAATCGGCGTTGGCGTCGTGTAGCCGGAAGCCTCAACGGCGGAGAGAACTTTTTCGGACAAACCGAGATGGGCGAAAGACATGTATCCTCGAATAAACGACTGCCCCAGCTACACCGCGCCGGACACGGAACGATGACATTTGCTGCGCGGGGAAGGGCGGTCGAATCTGACTTTTCAGACCGGTCGCCGCGGAACATAGTCATCCGTGCCGCAAAGTCAATATGTTGCAGTGCAACAAGTGGCGATAAAGCCTAATTTTTCATGGCAAATTGCCCTCGGAAGGAGTGCTTGATGGCCGAAAGCCTGCCGATTGTCCTCGTGCCCGGACTGAATTGTTCGCCGCGCCTCTATGCGGCGCAGATGCCGGAACTTTGGCGTTTCGGGCCGGTGACCGTCGCCGACCACACCCGCGACGACACGATGGCGGCGATCGCGCGGCGTATCCTCGCCAGCGCGCCGCCGCGCTTCGCGCTCGCCGGGCTCTCGATGGGCGGCTACATCGCGCTCGAGATCATCCGGCAGGCCGCCGACCGCATCGCAAAGCTTGCGTTGCTCGACACCGGTTCGCGCGCCGACACGCCGGAGGCGACTGCCAAGCGCCACACCAATATCGCGCTGGCCGAAGCCGGGCGCTTCGAAGAGGTCATCGATCCGCAATTCCCGATCTACGTCCATCCGGGCCGCGCCAATGACGCGGCGCTGAAGGCCGGCTATCTGGCGATGTGCCACGAGGTCGGCCCCCAGGCCTATGTGCGGCAGCAGAGGGCGATCATGACGCGCGTCGACTCCCGTCCGTTGTTGGCGGCGATCCGCTGCCCGACTCTGGTGCTGGTCGGCGCGCAGGACGAGGCGACGCCGCCGGCGCTGTCGGATGAGATGGCGGCGGCAATTCCCGGCGCGCGGCTGGTGAAGATCGCGGAGTGCGGGCATCTGTCCACAATGGAGCGGCCGGAGGCGGTGACGCGGGAGATGGTTGCCTGGATGAACGCATGAGCGGCAGGCACGACACTGCGCGGGTGATCGCGCCGCCGCCGCTGATTGCGGTCGGCGTCGTGCTGCTCGGGCTTGCGCTCGACAAGCTCTCGCCGGTCGGCCTTGCCAACGCGGTGTTTCCGCGCTCGGTACGCTTCGCCGTCGCGACGGCGCTGATCGCGTTCGCCGCATGGCCGATGACGCGTGCGCTGTTGCGCTTCCGCTTCGCCGGCACGCCGGTCGAGCCGTGGAAGCCGACATCCGCGCTGGTCGTCCGCGGCATCTACAAGCGCACGCGCAACCCGATGTACCAGGCGTTCGGGCTGTTCGCGCTGGGCTTGGCGTTTGCCTTCGCCTCGGACTGGACCTTTCTGCTGCTGCCGATCGGCGCCTTCATCCTGCATTTCGGCGTCGTGCGCCGCGAGGAGCGCTATCTCGCGGCCAAATTCGGCGACGACTACCGCCAGTACTGCGCGAAGGTGCCGCGCTATGGCTGGCCGATTTGACGATATTTTTCGGTCGCGCTTGGCCGCCACCGCGATAGACTTGGGCTCAAGGGCAACGATCCAGATTGTCTTCGGGAGGATATCGATGACCGCACGCCGTACCGTGCTGATCGCCGCGCTGTTCGGATTGAGCGCGCTGGCGGGGGCGCCGGCCTTCGCGCAGGGCGACTATCCCAACAAGACGATCCGCATCGTGGTCGGCTTCGCGGCCGGCGGCGGCAACGACATTTTCGCCCGCCTGGTCGGCGCGAAGCTGCAGGAGCTGATCGGCCAGCCGGTGATCATCGAGAACAAGCCGGGCGCAGGTGCGCGGCTCGCCAACGAGTATGCCGCGAACCAGCCGGCCGACGGCTACACGCTGCTGGTCGCCGCGAGCGGCGGCATGTCGATCGCCTCTGCGATCTATCCGAGGCTCGGCTATCATCCGACCAAGAGCTTCGTGCCGCTCACCATGATCGCCAACTTCCCGCTGATCCTCGCGATCCCGCAGGAGCATCCGGCCAAGACCGTGGCGGAGCTGGTCGCCTGGATGAAGGCCAATCCGGACAAATCGAACTACGCGACGTCGTCGCCCGCCTTCACGATCGCGACGGAGCTGTTCAAGCTGAAGACCGGCGCGCCGAGCCAGCCGATCCCCTACAAGAGCAGCGGCGAGTCACTCGTCGCCGTGATGGGCGGGCAGACGCTGCTCACCATCGCGGACGG
>DATEKY010000678.1:0-4486 GCA_035277225.1 Xanthobacteraceae bacterium | reverse complement strand
CCTTGTCCCAAAGCGCTTTGCTAACGATCGCCTCATGCTCGCCCGGATAGGATGTGCCCTTGTGCACCGCCTCGCCGACGTAAACCCGATTGCCGAACAGCTGGTAGACGTAGCTCTTGTCGATCAGCTTGCCGAGCTTCTTGCGGACGCCCTCCTCCCGGAGCTGGCGAACCAGCACGGTGACCGAGCCGGTTTTCACGAAGCGCTCGAAGATGGTCCGGACGATCTTCGCCTCGGCCTTGTTGACGACCAGCTTCCGGTCCTTCGCATCGTAGCCGAGCGGGACGAAGCCGCCCATCCACATTCCCTTCTTCCGGGAGGCAGCGATCTTATCCCGGATACGCTCGCCCGCGACCTCGCGCTCAAATTGGGCGAACGAGAGCAGCATGTTCAGCGTCAGCTTGCCCATGCTGGTGCTGGTGCTGAACTGCTGGGTGACGGAGACGAAGTGGACGCCCTTGCGCTCGAACAGGTCGGCCAGCTTGGCGAAGTCCATGAGCGAACGGCTGAGCCGGTCGATCTTGTAGACGACGACCACGTTGACGGCGTCCGCCTCGATGTCGGCGAGCAGCCGCTTCAAGCCGGGCCGTTCCAGGGTGCCGCCGGAGACGCCGCCGTCGTCATACCGGTCGGGGACCAGAACCCAGCCCTCACCCTTCTGGCTGGCGATGTAGCTCTCGCAGGCCTCGCGCTGGGCGTGGAGGCTGTTGAAGTTCTGGTCCAGGCCCTCCTCGGAGGACTTGCGGGTGTAGACGGCGCACCGGACCTTGCGGACGACCGGCTTCTTCATAACCTGCCGCCCCGGTTCTTGAGCCCGAAGAAGGTCCATCCGTTCCACTGCGTGCCGGTGATGGCGCGGGCGACGGCGGACAGCGATTTGAAGGGACGACCCTGGTACTCGTAGCCGTCATCCCGGACCGTGCAGCAGTGCTCGACGCCCCGCCATTCCCGGATCAGACGCGTGCCGGCGATCGGGCGGTCCTGATGGTGGCGTCGGCGGCGGGCCGGGTCGCCGCCGTCCAGCTCCTCGGCCAGTTCGCGCAGCCGTTTCAGCGTCTCGGGCTTCAAGCCGCCGTAAGCCAACTCCTGAATGCGGTACGCCAGCCGGTGTTCGAGGAAGCGCCGGTTATAGGGCGGCGGCTCGCCCTCGAAGAGATCGCGCCATTGCTGCTTCAGCTGCAACACGGGCAGCGTCTTCAACGCCGCCACCCGGGTGAGAACGCTATTCGCCACGCCTGCCTCCATCGTTGAGGGCGTTGGCATGACCCCTCTGGTCGGCGGCACAGTCCAGTGAACTTTCTCCAAGGTCGGCAGGTAAAGCGCTTGACTGTCGGGCCTTGAGCCGGCTTAGGCCGGCGGCCAAGATCTGGGCGACCTCGGAAAGCCGCTCGGCGGCTGTCATTGCGTCTGCGCTAAGCGCATTCGCGCCCATGCGCGCGCTGTCGACTTCGGGCAACGCCCGTCTAGGCTGAGGGCGCACCGTCGCACTCCTCCAGCCAGTGGTCGATCTCATCGCGGAAGTAATAGACGAGGCGCGGTCCGCAACGATGGGAAGGTGGTCCGTCCCCCTTCATGCGCCATTTGGAAAGGGTCGAGCGGCTGACCCGCAGGTAGGCGGCAGCTTCAACGGCTTTCAGCCGTTGGCGATCTCCAGTCATGGTCTTTCACCTTGGCGACCGTGATTCGATAACGCCAAGGAGACTGATTGAAAGACCTAGCTTAGGTCAGGTTATATAAAGGCAGCAATTTCGTACCCCGCTTCCTCTCCTGCAGGTCAGGAATGCCGAGCTTCTTCAGAAAGCGCGGATCAAGAACGTAATAGCGGTCGGGGAACGACCCGGTGCCCGCGCGTCGTATACAACGGCGATAGCTCGCCCTGATGGCATCGGCGCCAACGCGGGCTTCACGGCCCGCCAGATACCTTGAGGCGCACTCGAAGGTACCGTTGCGGAGCCACTCGAGCATGCGCTCATGGTGGTACATGCTCCTGGAATTCTCAGGCGTGTCACCGTACTGACGCCTCAAATCCGCGTCGTACTCGGTTTTCTTTCGAATTCTGCGGATTGATTCCACCGCATCCCAACGCTCCACGTCGCGCTGGTCACTCCGATAGCGGCTTATGCGATTGCCGGCGCGTCCACGATCGGGCGCCTTCTCACGTAGCAGTAGTTCGCGTAACAACGCTGCAGCGCGCTCGACGACCCATCGTGGCGGGGCAATGCCCTCCTCGACGCAATAGTCAAGCGCCGCTGCTACTGCGAGATCGCGATGGACGGTCAAGCTCTTCAACTCGTCGAGTTCACGTTGGTGGATGCGATCGATAGCGCTTTGCGGACTGCGGCCGTTCATGACTTCGCTCCCGTCGAATCAGTCGTGCTGAACATTTTACAACCGCGGGCCGCGACTACCCATTGACCACTACGGAACGCCAATCGCCGTAAGCTTCACGTGAAACGGCCTATCAAAGCCCGAGCACCTCCCCGCCGTCGGATGGTGCCGGTGAGAGCCGTGTGTTGTGGCAGTGCCGCTCAAAGCGTCAGTTCAAAAAGCGGGCGTAATCTTCTAGAACGGGTCGGTTTCAAAACATCCCGAATCCCCAGCATGGACATAACAACGGGGTCGAAGAGATGGTAACGAAGTGATTGACTGGGGTCCTGGTTGTTGCGCGTAACTCTGATGTAGCTAGCTTTCATTGCGTCGGGCCCGGCGGCTGCGGCTGTGCCGCGGAGTACCATGGCGGCGCATTCGTAAGCTCGCAGCCAATGGCGCCCCACCCAGAACAGCATCTTCTCCCGCTCCTCCAGCAACGACTTAGGAAAGCCTGGGTTAGAGCGAAGCTCCTCCACTTGCTTTCGGATTTCGACCTGCTTCTCGCGCGCCTCTCGCACTGCATCCCAACGCGCATAGTCGATCATGTCCTGCCGATAGCGCGCCACGGCACCGCTGGCCCTGCCTCGCTTCTCCTGCTTGACGTGTCTCAGTAACGAAAACAGCACGTTCCCGGCTTCGTCGATCAACCACTGTGGCGCCGGCAGCCCATGTTCCGTGCAGTAGTGGATTGCCGCCACGACCGCCAATTCGCGATGCCAGCAGACCCGTAAACACTGCAGTCTCTCGGCGTGCAACTCTGCAAGCGACTCAAACGGGCGTTTCAAAAGCGGCTGCATGGGACGCCTCCGGGCGAATCAACGCTTCGCTGAGTCGTGGGCTGCAGACCTTACTGACCAATTCTGCGCGGCAGAATACTTCGCAATCCACGTTGCGGAACCATCATCACAATTTTCGCCGCGGGCTGCTCGTGAAAGACTGACGCGCGTTCCCATTGGAGTGCGCAGATGCGCGTCCGTCCACTCGATACCCTCCTCGGCTTCAAGGCCCTGAGCCTTGTGAGCGGCCTAACGGAGAACGACCGTCGTGTTGCCGCGACGCTGCTCGAGCACTTCAATCGGAAGACTGGACGATGCGATCCGAGCCTTGGCCGTATCGCCCGCCTGCTGGGCATCAATACACGCACCGTGATCCGATCAATCCGACATCTGGAAGACGCTGGCCTCCTGCGAAAACATCGGCATGGCGGCAATCTCAACCGCAATCAATACGAGCCAATCTGGCTGAAGCTCGCCGAGTTGGAGGCAGCCTGGAGCGCGCGCTTCAAGGGCTTTTCGGCACCGACAGGCCGGTCACCTTCCCCCGGTCAGGGCTGTCAGTTGGGCGGTGACTCTCCTGTCACCCAAACCTACCCAATTAATAACCTACCCCAAGAAACCTGTTCAGGTGGTCATCCGAGCAGGAGCAATGCAACGACACCCCGTTCCACCTTTGCACTACCGACAACACCGCCAACGACCCGATCATCGACCGCGATGAGGTCCGCTGCAGAGCGTCGGTGGAATGACCAGCTGCTTCGCCGGTTCGCCTCTCAGCCGTTGACGCTCGGTGACATCGTCAAAGGTATCGACAGCGTCATGCAGGAGGCTGCGACTGACGCCGAACTCGCGCGCCCGGGCGCTGGCTTCCACTACATCATCAACGCGCTTGGCGTCTGGACCGGTCGACCTGATCGCCACGCGCTCCACGCCGACAGGCCATGACATGCGCATTGGCGAGAGTGATCCCCGGGTGGGTAAAAGTCGGAGGTTCTTCGCTCGGGACCGGGGGCCTCGGCGCGCGGGTCTCGGCGCGAAATTCTTCCAGAAACATTTTTTTGGAACCACGAGCGCCGTCGGCTCTCCGACCGCGATCGCTGTCGAACAACCTCAGGCCCCCGGGGGGCCATCAAAAGTCTGCGAGTTCTTGGGCGAATAACCGCTCTGGGCGCCACGCGCAGATTTTTTTTCGCGGAGGCGAACTTTTGAAACCGCTTTCCCAAATCAAACAATTCAAACGGCGGTCGTGGCGCGCCGATTACGAGTCGCATCAAGGACTTGCGTCATCCCGCCAGCGATCGCGCTCGGCATCACTCCTTCGGCGGGTCGATTATTTTTCA
>DATEKY010000677.1:0-3473 GCA_035277225.1 Xanthobacteraceae bacterium | reverse complement strand
TCTGCGCCAGGCCTGTGTGTTCCTCGAGGCGCTCGCCTTCACACGCCCGGAGGTGTTCGTCGGCATGGCGCCACAGAAGTTCGACGAGAAGACGCTCGCGTTCAAGGACGAGGCCGGCATCAACTTCATCAAGCAGCAGCTTGCCGGGTTCGAGAAGTTCATCAGGAAGGTGAGCGGGAAGTAGCCTCGTTAGCCCTCACCCTGAGGAGCCCGCGACGCGACAGCGTTGCGGGCGTCTCGAAGGGCGAGGGCGTGCGCTCCAGGCCATCCTTCGAGGCTCGCTGCGCTCGCACCTCAGGATGAGGACTGCGCTAAAGCGCCGCGCCGCTCAACCACTTCTCTCCGCGCTTGTACAACGCCTCCACCTCCGGCCCATCGAGCCCCGGCATGTCCGGCTTCACCGTGTAGCCGATGCGCGTCTGCAGGTAGGCGAGATGGCGATAGCCTTCGGGGAAGCGCGCGAGCAGGTCCTTGTCGAGGACGAGCCTGGCGGACGGATCGAGCGGATCGAGTCTGTCCTTTTCGTAGATCGGCTGGCGCAGCACCAAGCCCCAGCGGCCGCTTCGCTTCTCGAAGAAATCGTAGAAGCGCCCGGTGCACACCACGTCGCACAGCACGTCTTCCACCTTGGCGCGCTGCGAGATCGTCATTTTCGTCTGCGCGATCCCGCGCGTGCCCGCCACGTCGATGGTCGAGCCGCCGAGGAAATGCAGGATGCGCACGCCGCGCGCGTAGCCTTCCTCGCTCACCTTGATGAACTCATCGCGCGAGCCCTGGAACCAGGTCGCCTGCATCACGCCGTCCTCGTGCCACACGGTGCGGAAGCGATCCCACATCCGCGCGTCGCGCAGCACCGCCCAGTCCTCGACGAGCTGGCGGATTGTCTGGCGGTCGGCGGTCACGTCGGTCATAGAAGTCTCTCTCGCTCGCGGGGCTTGACCCGGTCATCCATCGATTGAACAAGTGCGTTGATTGAACGCGTGGGTCAAGAGCGAGGCGGGAATGGGACGGCTGGATGGACGCGTCGCGATCGTGACCGGCGGCGCCAAGGGAATCGGCCGGCATTACTCCTTCGCGCTCGCCGCTGAAGGCGCGCGGGTAATGATCGCCGACATCGTGGACGGCTCCGCTATCGCCGCCGAGATCGCCGCAAAGCATGGCGCCAACTCGGTGGCCGCCGAGGTCTGCGACGTGAGCGACGAGGCCGCCGTGAAGCGCCTAGTCGAGGCGACGCTCGCGCGCTTCGGCCAGATCGACGTGCTGGTGAACAATGCGGCGCTCTACGCGCCGCTCCACGAGACGAAGTTCACCGCGATCGACGTCGACCTGTGGGACAAGGTGATGGCGATCAATCTGCGCGGGCCGTTCCTGATGGCGAAGCACGTCGCGCCCGAAATGGCGAAACGCCACTACGGCAAGATCATCAACATCGGCTCCGGCACGGCGGTGCGCGGCATTCCGTGGCTGATGCACTACGTCACCAGCAAGGGCGGCATCATGGCGATGACGCGCGCGATGTCGCGCGAGCTCGGCGACGACGGCATCCGCGTCAACACGCTGATGCCGGGCTTCACGCTGAGCGACAGCATCGTGAGCGAGAACCCGGGCCACGTGGAGACGGCGCGCGGCCGGGCTATCGCGTCGCGCGCGCTCAAGCGCGACGAGCAGCCGGAAGACCTCACCGGCACCTTGATTTTCCTCGCCTCGGCCGACAGCGACTTCATCACCGGGCAGATGATCGCGGTCGATGGCGGAAACGTGAATACGTGAGGGTGGGGTCCTGGACCCCGCTTCCGCGGGGGTGGGCGGCGCGATAGATTCCGTCTCAACAACAATACGCGTGGAGGAAGACATGCGCCGTCATGTGCTCGCGCTCGCCGTGACACTCATCGCCGCGCCCGCGCTGGCGCAGGCGCCGAAGGTCGGCGATCCGCCCGAAGCCTCCAACATGCGCCTGGTCGGCATGAGCGACCTGCAGGCGCGCAGCGCCTATCAGCCGACCATCCACAAGCAGGGCGAGCGCTACATCGCCTATATCGGCCACCATGGCGGCACGCCCGACGTGCCGAAGCCGGTCAACAAGATGACCGGGCAGGCGGAGTTCAACGGCACCTCGATCCTCGACGTCACCGATCCGGCCAATCCGAAATACCTGAAGCACCTGCCCGGCCTCGAGGGGAATTACGAGGAGGGTGGCGCCCAGATGGTGCGCGTGTGCGACGGCCGTAGCCTGCCGAAGGGCGATCCAAACAAGACCTACATGCTGCGCGTGTTCGGCGGAAAAGCGCACGAGATCTGGGACGTCGGCGATCCGGCCGATCCGAAGCTGCTCGCGCGCCTGGAAAGCGGCCGCGACACGCACAAGAACTGGTGGGAGTGCGACACCGGCATCGCCTACCTCGTCTCCGGCATTTCGGGCTGGCGCGTGCGCCGCATGACTCAAGTGTATGACCTGAGCGATCCCGCCAAGCCCGTGCACATCCGCGACTTCGGCATCGCGGGCCAGGAGCCGGGCTCATCCGGCACGCCGCCGACCGAACTGCATGGCGGCATCTCGACCGGCCCGCGCGGCAACCGCGTCTATTTCGGCTACGGCACCAACAAGGGCGGCATCCTGCAGATCGTCGACCGCGAGAAGCTGCTGAAGGGTCCGAAGGAGGTCACGCCGGACAATCTGCGCGCGCCGGTGGTCGGCGAACTGCAGATGTCGCCGCTGGTCGGCGCCCACACGGTGTTCCCGCTCGGCAAGATCCGCATTCCGGAGTTCGCCGGCGACAAGTTCGGCGCCGAGCGAGACATGGTGATGATCGTGGACGAGTCGCTGGTGAACGAATGTGGCTCGGGCGAGACGCGCCAGATGGTGTGGTTCGTCGATGCCACGATCGAGAAGCTGCCGATGGTGGTGTCGAACTACACGCCGGCGGCGGGCAATTTCTGCGAGCGCGGCGGGCGCTTCGGCGCGCATTCCTCGAACGAGAGCATGGCGCCGGTGTTCTACGGCAAGCTCGCCTTCGTCACGTTCTTTAACGCGGGTGTCCGCGCGATCGACATCCGCAATCCGTACCGCCCGCGCGAGGTCGGCTTCTTCATCCCGTCGATCACCGAGGCGACCGACAGACGCTGCATCAAGGTCGACGGACAGGATCGCTGCAAGATCGCGATCCAGAGCAACAACGTCGAGACCGACGACCGCGGCTACGTCTACGTCGTCGACCGCGCGAATACGGGGATGCACATTCTGGAGGTGACGGGAGAGGCGAGGGAGATTGCGGGGGTGCGATAACCGCTGTCATCCCGGACGCGAAGGCGCGATCCGGGACCCATATATCCCGAGGATGGATGGGTCCCGGCTCTCGCGCCATAGCGCGTCGCAGACGCGCGTGAACGCGCTTTAGGCGCTCGGCCGGGATGACAGTTATGGATTGAGAGGGCACATCGACGACGACCGCAATCCCGGGGTGACGGATCGCCCT
>DATEKY010000676.1:0-5285 GCA_035277225.1 Xanthobacteraceae bacterium | reverse complement strand
ACGGCGCGGCGATCAACTGCACGCGACGGCGCCGGCGCATCCCTGAGCCTTAACAGTGCGTTAAGTCCCGTCGGCCAAGGTACGCTCCAAATCGGTACAACTGCCGTTGGGAGAATCCATGGCCGAAACGATCCTGATCGTCGACGATGATCCCGTGCAGCGGCGCCTGCTCGAGGGCATGGCGACGCGCTTCGGCTACGAGGTCATGACGGTCGAAGGCGGAGACGCCGCGGTTGCGGCGGTCACGGCGCCGGACGCGCGCATCGACTGCATGGTGCTCGACCTCGTGATGCCCGATCTCGACGGCTACGGCGTGCTCGCGCGCATGCGCGAGGCGGGCGTGACCGTGCCGGTGATCGTGCAGACCGCACATGGCGGCATCGACAAGGTGGTGTCCGCGATGCGCGCGGGCGCGAGCGATTTCGTCGTCAAACCAGTCGGCGCCGAGCGCCTGCAGGTCTCGTTGCGCAATGCGCTGTCGACCAGCGCACTGGAGACCGAATTCCAGCGGCTGAAACGCAGCCGCACCGGCACGCTCAGCTTCAAGGACATCGTGACGCGCAATGCGCGGATGCATCACGTGCTGCGCACCGCCGAGAAGGCCAGCGCATCGCTGATCCCGGTGCTGATCGAAGGCGAGTCCGGGGTCGGCAAGGAGCTGATCGCGCGTGCGATCCACGGCTCGGGCGAGCGGCGCTCGAAGCCCTTCGTTGCGGTGAACTGCGGCGCGATCCCGGAAAACCTCGTGGAATCGACCTTGTTCGGCCACGAGAAGGGCTCGTTCACCGGCGCGACCGAGAAGCACCTCGGCAAGTTCGTCGAGGCCTCCGGCGGCACGCTGTTCCTCGACGAGGTCGGCGAATTGCCGCCGGCCGCGCAGGTCAAACTGCTGCGCGCGATCCAGGAAGGACAGGTCGATCCGGTCGGCGGCAAGAAACCCGTGAAGGTCGACGTGCGCATCATCTCGGCGACCAACCGCAACCTGATCGCCGACGTGACGAACGGGCGCTTCCGCGAGGATCTCTACTACCGTCTCGCCGTGTTCCCGATCACGGTGCCGCCGCTGCGCGAGCGCAGCGAGGATATCGCGGAGCTGGTGCGGCATTTCCTGGTGCGGTTCGCCGCGGAGGAAGGAAAGCGCATCCGTGCGGTCGCGGCCGACGCGCTCGGCCTGCTCAACGCGCATCCGTGGCCCGGCAACGTGCGGCAGCTGGAGAACGCGATCTTCCGTGCCGTGGTGCTGGCCGAGGGCGACGAGATCGGCGCAGCCGAGTTGCCGCAGCTCGCCCACGCGCCGACACGGATGGTCGCGCCCGCGATCGTGCCCGCGGACGAGACGCCGCAACCGGTGCGCGCAGTCGCGCCGCTAATCCTCGACGAGCCGCCGCCACCGCCGCCTCCCGCCGCCGGCGACGCGCTCGCGCTGACCGATGCGAGCGGCCACGTCCGTCCGCTCGAGGAGATCGAAACCGAGACGATCCGATTCGCGATCACGCACTACCGCGGGCAGATGTCGGAGGTCGCGCGGCGGTTGCGCATCGGCCGCTCGACGCTTTACCGCAAGCTCGACGAAATCGGGCTCGGCAGCGGCGACCCGCGCGACGCGTCGGAAAACGTGGCCAGCGAGTGACACCTCTGGGCGAAAATACGCGTTTGTGACCCCGCGGGCACGCTGCCGCAGTTGATTAAGGGGACAAATTAGAGTCATTTCGTCGTCAAGGTGGAGACGGTGCGGCTGTCCCCGGCCGCGCATGTGGGGTTGTGTCTTGCGTTGAACCCACGGGGATCGCGAGGGAATTGCTCCATGCATGGCCGGCGGCTTGAACAGATTTTGAGCGGGACGGCGCTTGCGCTGGTTCTCGGGCTCGGCCTGACCGCGCCCGCCGCCGCTCAAGGCACGGCAGCAGCCGACCAGAGCGCTATCGAGGCGCGGGTCCCGATGCCCGAGTCAGCCAACCTGCCGCCTCCGTCGATTGCCGATGTCGCTCCGGCAGCGGAGACCACCGGCTCGACCGCGATCGTCCTGCCCGATCCGCCGGAGCTTCCGCCGCCGACCTTCAAGGATGTCGCAACGCCTGCACCGGCTGCGACGCCGGTTGCGCCCGCCCCGGCTGCCGCCGCTCCCGCTGCGCCGGCCCCTGCGGCTGCCGCGCCTGCGATCCCGGCTCCTGCGGTGGTGAACGCCGACCAACCCATCCGCGACGCGTTGCGCGAGTTCATCGGCAGCAACCGCCTCGCACGGGCCATCGAGAAGAAGTCCGAACGCACCGCAGTCGAGGCGTTCTACGCCTCGCGCGACTATGCGCCGGTGTTCGTCAGCCCCGACGGCGCGACCGAGCGCGGCAAGCAGACGATCGCGCATCTGCGCAACGCCGATGCCGACGGCATGGACCCGAACGACTATCCGGTTCCATCGATCCAGGCCGGCAGCGCGCCTGCCGCGATGGCGGATGCAGAGATGCGGCTGGTCGAGTCCGTGCTCGATTATGCGCGCCAGGCCCAGATGGGGCGCGTGCATTATTCGCGTGTCAGCGGCGATATCGTCTACGAGCAGACTGCGCCGCAGCCGCTCGACATCCTGAGCAAGGTGGCCTCCGCGAAGACCGCCGCAGACGCCCTCGACAGCTATCAGCCGCCGCAGGCCGCCTACAAGGCGCTGCGCAAGAAGCTCGCCGAAGTGCGCGGCCGCAAAGGCGACAAAGCGGACGCGATCGCGCGCGGGCCGGTGCTGGAACTCACGACCGACAAGCGGACCAGGCAGACCTTGCTGATGTCGGACGAACGCGTGCCGGCGCTGCGCGAGAAGCTTGGCCTTCCCGCGGTGCGCGGCGATACCTTCTACGACAAGCCGCTCGCCGACGCGGTCGCGCAGTACCAGAAGGAAAAGGGCCTCTCCGCGACCGGCAAGCTGACGCAGCAGACCGTGGACGCACTCAACGGCAAGCGGCACGAGAAGGACGACCAGATCATCATCGCCAACATGGAGCGCTGGCGCTGGCTGCCGCGCGATCTTGGCCGGGCGCACGTCGTCCTGAACATCCCGGACTATACGCTGCAGGTCTACAGCAACGGCGCATCGATCTGGAAGACGCGCGTGGTGGTCGGCAAGCCGGGGAGCCATGCGACACCGCTGCTGTCGGAGACGATGAAGTACATCACCGTCAACCCGACCTGGAACGTGCCGCCCTCGATCGTCTACAACGAGTACCTGCCCGCGCTGCAGCAGGATCCGACCGTGCTCAAGCGGATGGGCCTCAATCTGCAGCAACGGCCGGACGGCAGCGTGCACATCTCGCAGCCGCCCGGCGCCGGCAATGCGCTCGGCCGCATCCGCTTCAACTTCCCCAACAAGTTCCTGGTCTATCAGCACGATACGCCGGACAAGCACCTGTTCGCGCACAGCAAGCGTGCCTACAGCCACGGCTGCATGCGGGTGCAGGACCCGGCGAAGTATGCCGAGATCATGACCAAGCTCGGAATGCCGAACGGCCCGACCTATTCGGCCGAGAAGATCCAGAGCATGTTCGGCAACTCCGAGATCGACCTGCGCTTCACCAATCCGATCCCGGTGCACATCACCTATCAGACTGCGTTTGTTGACGAATCCGGCCATCTCCAGATCCGCGAAGACATCTACGGGCGCGATGGCCAGACCCTGGCGGCGCTGAAGGGCGACCGCCGTAACGCCGAAATTCCCGTCGCGCGAGCCCAGCCGAGCTACAACCGTCCATCGGTGCGGTTGCCGAACGGGGTCGGGAACGACAGCTATTCCAGCGGCCCGTCGTTCTTCGACCGGCTGTTTGGTAACCCGATCCGGCAGGAGCCCCAGCCCCAGAAGCAGCGCCGGGCGCAGCAGCGGACCGTAACGACCCGCTAAAGGCGTTATTCACCATCCCGGAAGGCTCTGGCGCCAAAGGGCTATTTTTCGCCATACTCCCCCGTTAGCCAATCGGGGCTAAGGGGGGACGGGCCAGCGCTAATCTCGCGTTAACCCATCCCGACAAGACTGCGCTAACCATACGCACGCGGCGGGGGACGCCGCGGTCGCCCTGTTTGGGCGACGTTTCACGCGGGATTGCATGCCGAGTCGCTTTGCGCGTCAGGCCGTATCGTTGTGTCGTCCGTTGCGCGCAATCTCTTGCGTGGGACTTGCGGCGTTCGCCCTGGTGGTCACCTCCGATAGCCTGCAGACCGTGGTGGCGAACGGCGACACCCGCTCGATCTACCTTTCGCACACCCACCGCGACGACGAGATCACCGTCACGTTCAAGCGCAACGGGCGCTACGACGAGGATGGGCTGAAGAAGCTCAACTATTTCCTGCGCGACTGGCGCAACGACGACCAGACCAAGATGGACCCGCAGCTGTTCGACATCCTGTGGGAGATCACCCGCGATGTGAACACCAAGGAGCCGATCCGCATCGTCTCGTCCTATCGTTCGCCCGCCACCAACGCGATGTTGCGCCGGCGCTCGCGCGGCGTGGCCCAATTCAGCCAGCACATGCTCGGCAAGGCGATCGACTTCAACATTTCCGGGGTCTCGGTCGAGGAGCTGCGCGTCGCGGGCCTGCGGCTGCAGCGCGGCGGCGTCGGCTACTATCCGGGCTCGTTCGTCCACGTCGACGTCGGCTCGGTGCGCCACTGGCCGCGCATGACGCACGACCAGCTTGCGCGCGTGTTCCCGAACGGCCGCACGGTGCATGTCCCCTCCGACGGCCAGCCGCTCTCCGGCTATGCGCTCGCGCTCGCCGATATCGAGCGGCGCGGCACGTCGGGCCCGTCGGGCATGTCGCTCGCGGCGGCAAAGAGCACAGGCGCGATCAGCGGCGAGGAACAGCGCATCGCATCGGCGGCGAAGCCTAAGAAGGGCAACGTGCTGGCCCGCCTGTTCGGCTTCTCGACCGACGAAGACGAGGAAGACGACAGCAGCGCGGCACGGGTGCCCGCCGCCGCGAAACCGGTGCAGGAAGCGCGCGTTCCGACGCCGCAGGCCCGGCCGACGATCAATCCCAAGCCCGCAGGCGGCTTCGCGCTCGCCTCGGCGACCTCCACACCCGTCACGCTTCCCTCGCGCATCGTGCCGCGCCCGCCGGCCGAGGTCGCCGAGCCGACCGACGTCAGTGCCGCGCGGGGCGAGACGACGTCGAGCATCACGGCCTGGCTCAATGACACCGAATTCGGCCGCACCGATCGCGTGCCGCCCGGCATGGCGCTCGCTTATGCGGCGTCCGCCTCCGCTCCGGACGCTCGGCGTGCGGTCGCGCCGACACCTCCGATCGGCGCG
>DATEKY010000675.1:0-2067 GCA_035277225.1 Xanthobacteraceae bacterium | reverse complement strand
AGGCAGCCGAGATAGCCCTCCTGCCGGTAGGCCTCCTGGGTCATCTCGAAAAAACGGCGGATGCGCGCGAGCGGCGGGAGCGCGCCATCGAGCAGACAGGCATCGAGGCCGGCGTGCACGCCCGTCATGTAGGCGTCGAGGACCTGGAGCGCGAAATCCTCCTTGTCCTTGAAGTGATGGTAGAACGAGCCCTTCGGGACGTTCGTCTCTTCGAGCAGCGCCTGAATGCCGAGGCTGTTGTAGCCGTGCTGCAGCAGCATGCGGAGCCCCGCATCGATCAGCCGCTGCTTGGTCGAATGCATCGTCGGAAATTGTTCTTCACAAGGCCGCAGCTAAAGCCGCGGCGCGGGCGCCCGGACCATACACGTTCCGGACACCCGCAAGCGAGCCGCGTCAATCAGGCGTAGCCGTTCACCTTGTTGAGCATGTGGTTGATGACCTTGGTGTGCTCGTGCTGCGGGCTGAACATGATGATCTCGGCATCCGCATCGACGCGCACATTGTGCCCCGGCGGCCAGTAGAACAGGTCGTGGGCACCGACGGTTTCCTCACCGCCCGCCGCATCCGTGGTGGTGAGCTGACCCTTGAGGACGAAGCCCCAATGCGGGCACTGGCAGAGATTGCCTTCCAGCCCCTGGAACAGCGGTCCGGTGTCGACCCCCTTTGCCAGGCTGAAATACTCTCCGCTGATCTTGCCGTACCCGTTCATCTCGCCGAAGTCCCTGCGCTGACGAATAACCGCGCCGGGAATCTCCATCTTGGTGTCGACCTGGTCCTTGGCAACGCGCATCGATCCCTCCCTCGGTAACGCCTCCCAACCACTAGACCGATCGGTCTATACTCTAGACTGATCGGTCTAGCAAGTCGGTACGAGATTCGAGAGGGCCGGGAACCTCGTTAACCAGATGGAAACCATGCGCCCGGCAAAACTTGCCGGGTGGGCGCGTTCGCGCCCGGGGGAATGGCTGGGGCACGACCGGTGCAAGGTCTCGTCGAGTTCGTCCGAACGCTGGGCGCGGCCCGCCTCGGCGCCATGGCGGCGGTCACCGCCGCGCTGGTCGGCGTCTTCGCCTTCATCATCCTGCGCGTCACGGCGCCGCAGATGTCGCCGGTGTTCACCGACCTGACCCCGGAAGACTCCGCCGCGATCGTCAAGGACCTCGAGCGCCAGGCGATCCCCTACGAGATCAAGAACGACGGCGCGATCATCCTGGTGCCGCGCGACCGCATGACGCGCATCCGCATGAAGCTCGCTGAGGGCGGGCTGCCCAAGGGCGGCGGCGTCGGCTACGAGATCTTCGACAAGTCCGACACGCTCGGCGCCACCTCGTTCGTGCAGAACATCAATCACCTGCGCGCGCTGGAAGGCGAGCTTGCGCGCACCATCAAGGCGATCGACCGGGTGCAGGCGGCGCGCGTGCACCTCGTGCTGCCGGAGCGGCCGCTGTTCTCGCGCGACAAGGTCGAGCCGTCGGCCTCGATCGTGCTGCGCGTGCGCGGCGCGCTGGAGGCGAATCAAGTGCGCTCGATCCGCCATCTGGTCGCCTCCGCGGTAAACGGGCTGAAGCCGCAGCGCGTCTCGATCGTCGACGAGGCCGGCAACCTGCTCGCCGACGGCGCCGCGAGCGACGTCACCGGCGGCATCGCCGGCTCGGTGGAGGAACGCCAGGCCGCGTATGAGAAGCGGCTGAAAGAACAGGTCGAGTCGATTGTGTCTTCGGTCGTTGGACCCGGCCGGGCGCGCGTACAGCTCTCGGCCGAGTTCGACTTCAACCGCATCACCGAGACGCTCGACAAGTTCGATCCGGAAGGGCGCGTGCTGCGCTCGAGCCAGACGCGCGAAGAGTCCGCCGCCTCCGGCAGCCAGGAAGGCCAGGTCACCGTCGGCAACGAGTTGCCCGGCGCGCAGCAGAACCAGGCCCAGGGCGGCGCGCAAGGCGGCGCTCAGCCCGCACAAGCACAGCGCGACCAGAGCAAGAAGTCGGAAGAGATCGTCAATTACGAGATCTCGCGCTCGACCAAGACGCAGGTGACCGAAGGCGGGCGGGTCAAGCGCATCTCGGCCGC
>DATEKY010000674.1:0-2402 GCA_035277225.1 Xanthobacteraceae bacterium | reverse complement strand
CTGCACGCCGATCGTCAGCGTCACCGCCGCGGCATCGATCTTCGGCTGCGCCGCGGCCGCGCGCACCGGGCGCACCTCGAGCCACAGATCCGGCATGCCGGCCGCCGCCTTGCCGAGCGGGATCGCACGGCACATCTTGGCCCACTCGCGCCGCGCGATGAGCTCGATGAACGGATCGCTGCGCAGGCGCGCCTGCAGCGCATTCACCTGCTCGCCGACCGCGCGGTCGAGCAGCGGCTTCACCTCGCGCGCGAGGTTCAGCTTCACCGCCGCGATCTGCAGGTTGGCGTCGCCGATGTTGGCCTGCGCCTGCAAGTTCGGCTCGAGCCGCCAGTTCGACGTCAGCGCCGGCCGCGCGGCGAGCAGGACGTTGCCGCGCATGTCGGCGCGCTGGTCAAGTGCGCGGCCGGTCAGGCTGCCCATCTGCTTGCCGAGCTGGTCGTTCAGCAGGCCGCCGAGCATGCCGGTGATGTTGCCGACCTGATCGCCGACCTGTGCGCCGATCTGCCCGGTCAGGCGGAACGTGCCCGTGAGCGGCGCCGCAACGGTCAGTCCTTCGGGGCGGCCCGCGATCGCGAGTGGCCCGCGCGACATGGTCCAGCCGAGCTCGGCGTTCTGCAGCAGTTGCCCGAGCGGGTTGTCGCGCTTGCCGGACAGGTCGCGCGGCGCCTGCGCCTCGAGCGCGTCGCGGATCGCGGTCAGCGCAATCGCCGCCGGCGCGATCACGACCGAGGTGCGCGTCACCGGCTTGAGCGGCGGGCTGTCGGCCAGCGCCGGCCGCCGCTCGGGCGCGGACGGCGGGAGAAACGTCATCACGGCCACCGCGGCGCCGACCACGACGACGAGGACAATCAGGCCTCCGAGCAGGATCCTGCGCATGACGCGATGCTAGTTCAGGATCGCGCCTCCTGCCAATGACCGAACGCCACGTTTGCTCGACAAGGCGGCGCAAAGGGGATAGAGCGCGCCCTTCCTCCAATACCCGCCAGCATGCTCCGCCCCGACACCTTCGCGCTGACCGCCCTGCTCGCGCTCCTGACCGCGCTCGGGCCGGTCGCGGTCGACATGTATCTGCCGTCGTTTCCCGAGATCGGGCGGCTGCTCGGCGCGTCGCCCGCGACGGTGCAGCTGACGCTCTCGCTCTACATGGTCGCGTACGCGGTCGGGCAGATCGTCTACGGGCCGCTGTCGGATCGGTTCGGCCGCATTCCGGTGCTGCGCACAGCGCTCGCGATCTACTGTGCGGCCTCGCTCGCCTGCGCGCTCGCGCCGACGATCGAGACGCTGCTCGCGGCGCGCGCGCTGCAGGCGCTCGGCTCGTCGGGCGCGATCGTGCTCGCCCGCGCGATCGTGCGCGACCTATACTCGGGCGCGCGCGCGGGGCGGGAGCTGTCGCTGATGGGCGCCATCATGGCGCTCGCGCCGGTCGGGGCGCCGATGATCGGCGGCGTGCTGCAAAGCACGTTCGGCTGGCGCTCGCATTTCGTGCTGCAGATCGCGTTCGGGCTGGTCGCGGCGTTTTTCGTCTGGCGCAAGCTGCCCGAAACGTTGCGGGCGCAGACGCCGGGACCGTTTTCGCCCGGCGCGATCTGGGCCGGCTATCGCGAGATCATGCGCAACCGCGCGGTGCTCGCCTACATCGGGATGCTGTCGATCAGCTTCGCCGGCGTGTTCGCGTGGATCTCCGGCTCGTCTTTCGTGCTGCAGGAGATCTACGGGCTATCGGCGCTGCAGTTCGGGCTTGCCTTTGCGGCAGGGAGCTGCGGCTATCTCGCCGGCACCGCGCTCGCCGCATACATCGTGACGCGGCTCGGCCTCGATCGCACCATCGGCATCGGAGCGGCGGGCGTTGCGGGTGGAGGGCTCGCGGCGGCTGCCGCAGTCGCAGCCGGCACGTCGGCCGTGCCGCTCGTTGCGGCGTTCGCCCTCTATGCGACCGGCATGGGCATGGTACAGCCGCAGACCATCGCGGGCGCCATGATGCCGTTTCCGCATCGCGCCGGCACCGCCTCCTCGCTGGTCGGCGTGTCGCAGATGGTCTGCGCGGCGATCATCGGGGCGATCGTCGGGCATCTGCTCGGCGCGAGCGCCTGGCCGGTCGCGGTCCCGCTCGCGCTCACGGGCGTCACGACGCTCGTCCTGTGGGCGATCTCGCGCGGCGTGCGGGCGCGCGCGGGTGGGTCACACTGATTGGTTATTCTTGGAGCATGATCTTTTCCGAAAACCGGTACCCATCCCGATCGGGGTCGAGGACATGCTTTTCGGGATCATGCTCTAACGCTGCCCAAACAGATTGCTGAAGAAGTTGCCGACCGCGTTGTCATTGGCGGCGGCGGTCTGCTGGCGCGGCTCGGGCTGGCCGCCGATGCCGCCGGGCGGACGCGGGACGTGCGACAGCTGCA
>DATEKY010000673.1:0-5496 GCA_035277225.1 Xanthobacteraceae bacterium | reverse complement strand
GCCGTCGCGCGCGACGCGAGGTGACCTTGCGGACCTAGCTGTCGCTGCCGCGGCTGCGGCCGGCCTTCTTGGTCGGCCGCGCGTTCGCCTTGCTCAGGTTGAGCGGCGGCTTGACCCCGCTCGCCGCGGCGCTGGGCTTGCTCGCCCGGCTCACCTTGGCGGCCGGCTTCGACTTCACGGCTGCCGCCCTCGCGGACCTCACCGATCTCGTCTTGCCCGCTGACTTGCCACCCGACGACCGCGCGGCGAATTTTCCGCGCCCGCCGTGGCGGCCCGCGTATTTGCCCTTGAGGCGGGCGCTCGCAACCGTACGGCCGCCGTCCTTGATCTCGACCATCAGCGCGCGCACCGGCGCGTCGGTGTCGTTCTCGACCACCGGAGAGATCGCCGGAAACACTGCGGTCTCGCCGGCATGCAGCGCGAACTCGTAGGGCGTCTTGCCCGGCGCGGCGAGTACCAGCGCGCCGTCGGAGAGCATGTAGAGGAAGCGGTCGCGCCCCGCGGGCGAGTCCACGTTGACCTTGGAATGCGCCTTGATGTGCACCTCGATGATGCGCACGCGCTCGTTTTCCATCACGACGCGGTAGCTGTCCGGCGGCGTGACCGGCCGTTCCGGATCGGCGGTGCTCTGGGTCTGCGCCACGGCACCCGACGCGAACGCGAGGAATGCGGCCGCCGGAAGCAGCGCAAGGCGGATCAGGAATTTATACATCATAGGCCCTCGCGCGGCGCTTTCTCGAAAGCGCAGTGAAACAAGCCGACCGCTCCGCGCCAGTCCCAACGGAAGGTGTGACCAATAAGGCGCAAGTTATGGCGATATCACGGCAATCGGCGCGCGAAAAGCCGTGGCCCCACTAACCATTACGCCGCAGCTTTCGCGGCCGGCACCGGCCTCGCCCGAGGCAGAACGCCTGCGTCGGATGCGATGAGCAGCTTGAGGAACGAGGAACCCGGGAGCGGCGGAGCGAACACATAGCCCTGCGCCTTGCGGATGCCGCGCGCGCGCAGATGCTGCACCTGCTCGAAGGTCTCGACCCCCTCGGCGATGATCTCCATTCCCATATCGCTTCCGAGACGCACCAACGTCTCGATAATCGTGCTGGAATATCGTTCAATATCAATTGCATCCACAAACATTTTATCGATCTTGATGAAGTCGACACCGAGCTTGAGCATGTAGGAGAGCCCGCTGTGGCCGGTGCCGAGATCGTCGATCCCGACATGCACGCCGAGCCCCTGCAGCGACGCGATCACGCGTCGCGCGACGGTGAGATTGTCGAGCGCCTGCCTCTCGGTGACCTCGAGCAGCACCTGATTCGGCGCGATCGGCGAGCCGGTGAAGATCTCGCGCACGTCGTCGACGATCGTCTCGTCAGCGAAGTGGCGCGCCGAGAGGTTGAAGCCGATCCGGAAGTCCGGACGCGCACCGATCTCGGCTCCGGCCTCGGCGCAGACGCGGCGCATCAGCCCGCGCGTCAGTTCCACGATCAGCCCGCTCGATTCGGCGAGCGGAATGAACTGCACCGGCGGCACCAGCGAACCGTTCGGCTTGCGCCAGCGCACCAGCACTTCGGCGCCGACCACGCGCGCGTCGGTCAGGTCGACGATCGGCTGGTAGTAGGGAACGAGCTCGCCGTCGTGGATCGCGCGCGCAAGCTCGGCCGCCGGATTGTCGCGCCTCCGCATCGGCCCGAACGCGAGCAGCGCGAGGATCAGCGCCACCGTCGCGCCGGCGCCGGCCGAGGCGGCCGCGACGATGCCGGCATGGGCCTGGCGCGCCAGCGCGCGCGCCATCGAGGTCGTCGCATGGACGCCGTAACGTTCCGACTGAGTGCGCACCATCAGCACGTCGCGCGCATCGGCATTGGCATTCGCCGCGCTACGCTCGCCAATGACCATGCCGTCGCCGGTCGCAAGGCTCGCGCTGACCACGACAGGGCCGCCGGTGCGCGAGATGCGCGGGATCAGCAAATCGGACGGAATGAGCGCCGCGAGCCACCCGCCCCCGGCAATCGCGCGGCGCACGCGGATCACGTTGTCCATCCACTCGCCGAGCTGCATCACCTCGATCGCGAGATCGTCGCGCGCAACCTTGATCGGCGAGAGCACCTGACGCTGGCCCAGCGGAATGGCCAGGTTGGTGCACTGGGTGCGGCCGTCGGACCCGACGATCGACACTTCCTTCACCGGCGCGCTGCGGAACGAGACCTCGTGCATCGCGTCGCGGTCGGCATCGAGGCAGGATCGGACGTTGCGATGAGCGAGCTCATCGAGCGCCTCGATAGCGTGGTCGAGCCGCGTCTCGGTGAGCGCGATCGCGCGCTTGCCCGTGATGGTGAGCTCGGCGACGGCCTCCTGCTCGACGTAGTCGCTGACGAGCGCGTGAACGCCTGCCGCGGACGCGCCCGCGAGCGCCAGTCCGGTCAGGATTGCGGCGAACGTTTTGAGCTTTGGCGCGGCCACGGCCTCCCCCGCCCGCCGGCTGTCAGCCGGCGCAGCCGTCAAGCTTTCGGCCGAACATGGTTAGCAACCGGTTAACGTCCAAAAGCGCGGTTACGCGCGTCTGCTCAGCGCATGCTCTAGGCCGCGGCGACCCGGTCGCGCGCCGCGATGAAATCGCCGACTGCGGCCGGCGTCCCGGCTTGCGGTCCGTCGAGCGGCAGCAGCGGATGGGCGGCCTCGAGCAGCTGGCGGAACAGCGACCCGGGCAGCGGCGGCGCGAAGGCGTAGCCCTGGGCGAGAAAGATCCCGCGGTCGCGCAGGTATTTCACCTGCTCGAAGGTCTCGACGCCTTCGGCGACGATTTCCATGCGCATGTTGCGCGCGAGGTCGATCAGCGTCTCGATGATCGTGGTCGAGTAGCGTTCGGTGCCGATGGCGTCGATGAACATCTTGTCGACCTTGAGGTAGTTCACGCCGAGCTTGAGCATATAGGAGAGCCCGCCGTGACCGGTGCCGACGTCGTCGATCGCGATCTTGCAGCCGAGCTCCTGCAGCGCCGCGATGACGCGGCGGGCCATGTCGAGGTCGCCGAGCGGCTGCCGCTCGGTGACTTCGAGCACGATTTGCGACAGGCGGACCGGCGAGGCGGCGAACACCTCGCGCACCTCCTCGACGATCCTCTCGGTGCCGAAATGCGCCGCCGTGAGGTTGAATGCGAGCTTGACGCGCGCGCGCTGTCCGAGCGCGGAGCCGAGCTCGTCGCGCGCCGCAATCATCAGCGCCTTGGTCATGTCGAGGATCAGGCCGGAGGATTCGGCGAGCGGGATGAACCGCGCGGGCGGCACGACGCTGCCGTCGGGCTTGCGCCAGCGCATCAGCACCTCGGCGCCTACGATCGCACCCGAGCGCAGGTCGATCACCGGCTGAAAATACGGGATGAACTGGCCGTCCTCGAGCGCGCGCTCCATCTCGACGATCGGATTGGTTCGGCTGCGCCACGGGAAGATGAGCGCCAGCGCCACGATCAGCACGGCGAGCGCCGCGGCGCCGATCGTTCCGGCCATGCGCAGATCGGAGCGCGCGGCAAACACCGCGGCGCGCGACACGGTCGCGGTCACGATCAGCGGATAGCGGGTCGAGCTGTTCTCGACATTGATCGCGTCGGCGCGGGGTCTGACGCCGTCTTCAGCATCGCGCGCCGCGATCAGCGTGCCTTCGTTGAGCATCACGCGCACGACCGGGTTGCTCGCCGCGGTGTTCGACGCGCCGTCGGGCAGGAACACGTCGGCCGGAATCTGCGCCGTCAGCTGCAGCGGATCGCCGGCGCGGCGCCAGGTAAGGCGCAGCGCGCGCTCGCCCTGCTCCACCCGCACGACGGTGAGAAAAACGCGGTCGTCCGCGGTGCGCAGCTCGCGCGACAGCGCGGTCGCTTCGCCTCCGGCCGGCGGCAGGCAGTGCGGGTTGCCCGCCGCATCCGTGACGGTGATCTGCTTGATCGGCGTCGTGCTCATCACCGCGCGGCGCACCGTGTCGAGCCCGACGTCGGCGCAACCGCGCAGCCCGCCCTGCCCGACCGTTTCCAGCGCGGCGATCGACTGGCCGATGCGCCATTCGGCGCGCGCGATGGTGTGCTGCGCCGCGAGCCGCGCCTCGTCGCGCGCCTCGCGCTCGATATAGTTGTCGAGCCCGCGCAGCAGCAGCGCCACCGGTACGCCGGCGCTGAGCGACCCGACGAGGATGGCCACATATGCGCGCAGCCTGCGGGACACCGAAACCTCAATGGGATGACCGTGACAAATTTGCCTGCCACGGTTAAAGGCGAATTTACGCAAGCGATTTTTTCGGCGGAACCCGCGCGGCCTGCCGCGTTAACGAGGCATTAACGGCCCATCCCACCCGGCGAGATCTGAAACCACATGCACGCGCTTTTCATTGGCCAGACCTACATCGACGTCACGTTCCTGATCGACCGCATTCCGGTCGGCGACGAGAAGGCGGTGGCGCGCGACTATGCGGTCAGCTTCGGCGGCAATGCGGTGTCGGCTGCGTTCTGCTGCGCCAAGCTCGGGATCGCGCCGGATCTGCTCACCTCGCAGGCGGACGACTGGCTCGCGCGCATGTTCCTCGACATGGCGGCGAAGTACGGCATCTCGGTGCACGGCCGCAAAGTGCACGAGTCCTCCCTATCGTTCGTGATGCCGCACCACGGGCAACGCGCGATCCTGCGCTGCCGCGACGACCACTATCTCCACCCGGTGCCGCCGCTGGACGTCACCGGCTGCCGCGCGCTGCATCTCGACGGCCATCAGGCCGACGCCGCGATCCACTATGCGAAGCTTTGCCGCGAGAAGGGCATCCTGACTTCGCTCGACGGCGGAGGCATGCGCTCCAACACGCTGGAGCTGCTGCAGTTCATCGACGTCGCGATCTGCTCGGAGCGACTCTGCGAGCAGCTCGGGGTCAGTCCCGAGGGGCTGTGCAAACTGCTGAAGGAGAAAGGCTGCCGCATCGGCGGCGTGACGCTCGGCGCCAAGGGGCTGCTCTGGTACGGCGAGGACGGCGAGATCAACATGCTGCCGGCGCTCGCCGTGCCGCAGGACGAGGTGATCGACACCAACGGCGCCGGCGACATTTTCCACGGCGCTTATGTGTATTCCTATCTCGCCCACCCGCGCGAGCCGTGGGGCGCCCACTTCCGCTTCGCGCGCGCCGCCTCGGCCCACTCGGTGCGCTATCTCGGCATCGAACACTCGCTGCCGACACTGGCCGACATCGCGGCAGCCGAGCGGGACTTCCGCGAGGCGGCGTGATGTCGCGCTCCTCCGGCCGCAAGATTCGCTAACATTGCGGGACCTTGGGGGCCGACGATGAACCTGATCCTGAAAGCTGCGGCGCTGGCGTTTGCCACGCTGATCTCGAGTAGCGCGTGGGCGCAAACGCCGCTGAAGATCTTCGACGCGCACCTGCACTACAACCAGGAACCGACCCCGTATTACGAGCTCGACAAGGTTCTGGAGATTTTCCGCCGCAACAACGTCGCGGGAATCCTCGCCA
>DATEKY010000672.1:0-2465 GCA_035277225.1 Xanthobacteraceae bacterium | reverse complement strand
AAGTTCATCAGGCCGAGCGTGACCGACAGCCCGCATGCCAGCACGAACAGCAGCATGCCATAGGCGATGCCGTCGAACAGAATGGTCAGCATGAGGTGGCCGCTTGCTCGGTCCGTTCCCTCCCCCGTTTAACGGGGAGGGCTAGGGAGAGGAAAGCGGCAATTGCGCACATGCGATCGGCCCCCTCCCAACCCTTCCCCGCAGGCGAGGGAGAGGGCACATCGGAGCTATGCTTTGACTACTTCTTCTCGGCCTTCACCGGGTCCTTGACGGCCTCGAAGGTCGCGAACTCGACGTTGTAGAGCTTGCCATCCACCTTCTCGACCTTGCGGATGTAGATGTTCTGCACGATGTCGCGGGTGTCCGGATCGATCGAGATCGGGCCGCGCGGGCTTTCCCACTTCATGCCCTTCATGGCGCCGATCAGCTTGTCGCCGTTGGTGTCGCCATTGGTCTTCTTCAGCGCCTCGTAGATCAGGTGCATGCCGTCGTAGCCGCCGACCGACATGAAGTTCGGACGGAAGTTGTAGGCCTTCTCGAACGCCGCGACATAGTCCTTGTTCATCTTGGAGGGATGCGCGGCCGAATACATGTGCGCGGTGACGGCGCCGATGACGGCGTCGCCCATGTTCGGCAGCAGATCGTCGTCGGTCACGTCGCCGGGGCCGATCAGCTTGATGCCGGCCTTGTCCATGCCGCGCTCGATGAACTGCTTCACGAAGGTGCCGCCCTGTCCGGAGGGCACGAAGATGAACAGCGCATCGGGCTTGGCGTCGGCGGCGCGTTGCAGGAACGGCGCGAAGTCCGGGTTCGCGAGCGGAACGCGGATCGCCGAGGTGATCTCGCCGCCGTTCGCCTTGATGCGCTCGGAAAATGACTTCTCGGCGTCGGCGCCGGGCGCGTAGTCCGACACCATGGTGACGATCTTCTTGATGTTGTTCTTCAGTGCCCAGTCGGCGATGATCACCGAGGACTGCGCCAGCGTGAAGCTCGTGCGCGTGATGTAGGGCGAGCGCTCCGTGATGATCGAGGTGCCGGCCGCCATCACGACCAGCGGCACTTTCGCTTGCGTGGCGAGCGGGGCGGCGGCGAGCGCGGCCGGCGTTACGCCGAAGCCGGCAATGAAGTTGACCTTGTCGTTGACGATCAGTTCCTGCGCGATGCGCTTGGTGTTGTCCGGCACCGCAGCGTCGTCCTTGACGATGACCTCGACCTTCTTGCCGGCGACGGTCGTGCCGTGCTGCGCCTGGTAGAGCTTCACGGCGGCGTCGATCTGCTTGCCGGTCGAGGCCTGCTGGCCGGTCATCGGCACGATCAGGCCGATCTTGACCGTATCCTGGGCGGCGGCGGGCTGAGCGATAAACGCGCCTGCCGCAACGGCAGCAGCGCTGAGAAGCAAATGTCGGCGCAGAAACATCGGGTTCCTCCGGTTGGGGATTCTTCTTGAGAGAGGGGTCGCGTCGCTATCCAGAAAACTGGCCGCCCAATAGCCGCTCGCCCCTCGGGTCGGGTTGGTAGCGCGGTTTTTATGCGCGGAAAAGCGGCTTTCCGCAGCACCAATAACCCGGAAATGCTTGCACATTTCCGGGAGTGACATGTTAGCGCGCCAGCGCATGATCCCGAAAAAAGGTCCCGGTTTTCGGATCAGATCACGCGCCGTCAGTAAGCCCTCAGGCGTGGGCCTGCCGCTTCGGGTCGACGATCTGTTCCAGCCGGCCGAGCACCCGCATGCAGGGGAGGAGCTGCGCGAGGCTCCCGTTGGGCTCGCGCTTCTCGCGGATCGCCGCGATGAACTCGCGGTCCTCCAGCTCGATCCCGTCCATCGAGACGTCGACCTTGGACACGTCGATCTTGTTGTCCTTGCCATCCGACAGATCGTCGTAGAACGCCTTGAACGTGCCGTTGTCGCAGATGTAGCGGAAGAAGCTGCCCAGCGGCCCGTCATTGTTGAACGACAGCGACAGGGTGAGGATCGCGCCCGACGGCACCTTGCAGACGATGCCCATGTCCATCGCGATCTTGAGCTCGGGGTGCGCCGGCCCCTGCACGGCGTAGCAGTCCGAGATCGTCTCGCCGGTCTGGTACTGGAACAGGTCGATCGTGTGCGCGGCGTGATGCCAGAGCAGGTGATCGGTCCATGAGCGCGGCTGCCCGGCCGCATTCATGTTCTTGCGGCGGAAGAAATAGGTCTGCACGTCCATCTGCTGGATCTTCAGCTCGCCCTTCTCGATCTTCCTGTGGACGTACTGATGGCTCGGGTTGAAGCGCCGGACATGGCCGCCCATCGCGGTGACGCCGGTCTCCTTCGCGATCTTCACCAGGTTCTCGGCATCCTCGACCGAATCCGTCACCGGGATCTCGACCAGCACATGCTTGCCGGCGCGCATCACCTGCTCGCCCTGGCGGAAATGCATCTTGGTCGGCGTGGTCAGGATCACGGCGTCGGCGCGCTTGATCCCTTCGGA
>DATEKY010000671.1:0-3467 GCA_035277225.1 Xanthobacteraceae bacterium | reverse complement strand
GCAGAAGCAGATCCACGCGTCGGCCTTGCTGAGCGTGGTCGCGTCCTTGCCCTGCTGCAGGTCGACGCGTTCCGCGCCGGTCTCCTCCATCGACAGCGGAACCTTGCCGGCGCCGAACTGCGCCAGCACGTCGGCATTTCGCAGCACGAGGCTGCGCTGGACCGAGCCGGGAAAGCCGCCGCTCGCGCCTTTGGTTTCGCAATGCACCGCGGCACTGCCGAAAAAGACCGCGTCGACCGGTGCCTCGGTGCCGTAGGGGATGATCATGTATTCGATGCCGACGCCGCCGCGCCAGCGACCGGCCCCGGCCGTCTCCGCACGCTCCTTGCGGTAGACGTAGAGTACCGGAAACAGGCTCTCGATGCGCTCCACGTTGGGAATGCCGTATGCCGGCGCCACCATGTTTCCGCAGGTATCGACGCCGTCTCGATAGGACCGCGCGCCGCCGCCGCCGACCGAATCGGTGAACATGTTCACGAACGGCCGCCCGTTGACGTTGGTGCCCGCCAGCACCGCCATGGCAACGCCGCCGTAGCACAGCCCGGCGACCTCCTCGCGCAGCTCCTCGACGCAGCTGAACATGCGCGCCATCGCCTCCCAGATCACGTTGCCGGTGAGCTGGCAGGAGTTGACGGTGGCCATGCTGGTCGCGGCCGGGAAGGTCGCATTGTTGACCGTCCCGGGCTCCGAGATGATCTCGATGCAGTCCGCGACCGCGCCGTGCGACCACGGCAGATCGAAGCACAGCAGCGGGAATATCGTCTGCACGACGCCGCCGATCAGGCCGCTGTAGGCGCAGTTGATCGACCCCGCCGCCTGCTTGGACGTACCGGTGAAGTCGAAAATCAGCTTGTCGGCTTTCTTGGTCAGCTTCAGCTCGAAGCGGTAGATCTGGTCGTTCACGCCGTCATGATCGAGAAAGCCGTGCGAGAACCAGGTACCGTCCGGAAGCGTCGAGATGCGCTTGCGCAGCGCCGTGCGGACATAGTCCAGAATCTGGTGCTGAAGGCCGACGAAGGTATCCTTGCCGTACTCGCGGATTATGTCGCGCAATCGCTCCCGCGTGGTGAGCTGCGCGGCGATCTTTGCCCGCAGGTTCAGTGCGTTCATGTCCGGGATGCGGCAATTGCGCAGATAGATCTGCTCGATGTCCTTCCGCAGCTTGCCGCGATCGACGATCTTGGCGGGAGGAATGAGCGCGCATTCCTGGAAGGCGTCGCGCGCCCCGACGGTCCAGCTGCCCGGACGCGGGCCGCCGACATCGATCTCGTGCATCACCACGCCGGTCCAGCAGACGATCTCGCCCTCCCAGAACACCGGGGCGACCACGGCGTAGTCCATCGCGTGCAACGCGCCGCACCACGGATCGTTGGTGAGGAACATGTCGCCGTCGTTGCAGTCGTCCTTGAACCGCTCGATCACCGACTGGACCAGCACGTCGAGCGCGGAGGCCTGGCGGATCACGTAGACGCCGGTGAACAGGCCTTCGCCCGAGGCGGTGAGGATCGCGGCGTTGAAATCGTTCGACTCGTAAACCGCGGGCGAGCCCGAGATGCGCGCAGCCAGCATCGCCATCTCGTCATTGATCTCCCACAGCCGATGGCGCAACACCTCGAAGGTGATCAGATCGAGCTTGGTCGTCTGGCTCATGCGCGCGCCTCGTGAGTGATCGTCAGACCGCCGTGATTGTCGACTGCAGCCGTCATCCGCGGCGGCAGCACCACGGTGTCGCCGGAGCGCTGGATGATCGCCGGCCCGCGCAGGGTTTGACCCGGCCGCAGGCGATCGCCGCGATGAAACGCGGTGTCGACGACGCCGTCTGAAGAGAAGAACGTCGGCTTGCGCCCGATCTGCGAGTCCTCTCCCGCCGCGCCCGCCGTCGCGACGAGGCTTGGGCGCTCCATGCCGAGCGTGCCGGTAACCCGGAACGTGACGAACTCGATGCCGGCGGCGACATACGCGCTGTCGGCGCCGTAGGTCGCCTCGTACTTGGCGATGAAGTCTCTCGTGAGCTGATCCATGTCGGCGAGCGTCAGCGTGCGGAGCGGCGCATCGACGTCGAGCTCGTGCACCTGCATTCCGAAGCGCATGTCGATCGCGCGCTGCAGATGGACCGTCTTGGTGTCGAGGCCGGTCATCCTGAAACGATTGAGCACGCGCTCGGTGAGGTCCTTGTAGAGCGTGTTGATCGCCTCGACATTCGCCGCCGTCAGCGGCGAGCGCAACGTGGTCGAGCGTTCCTCCTGGAACGCGATATCGGTGGTCAGCATCCCGAATGCGGAGAACACGCCGGAGTCGGCCGGCACATAGGCGCTGCCGGAGCCGAGCTCGCGCATCAGGATGCCGCTGAACACCGGTCCGGCGCCGCCATAGGCGAACAGCGTGAAGGCGCGCGGATCGAGGCCGCGCTCGATCGTCACCTTGCGCGCGAGGTCGGCCATCTGGGAGTTGGAGATCTGCAGGATGCCGGCGGCGAGATCGACCGCCGACATCCCGACCGTCTGCCCGAGGTCGGCGATGGCCTTCTCGGCGGCAGCCTTGTCGAGCCGCACCTTGCCGCCAAGCGGGAAATCCGGGTCGAGATAACCGAGCACGACGAGCGCGTCGGTGACCGTCGGCAGCTTTCCGCCGCGGCCGTACGCCACCGGGCCGGGGACCGACCCCGCGCTTTGCGGACCGACGCGCAGACTGCCGCCGCCGTCGACCCAGGCAATGCTGCCGCCGCCGGCGCCGATGGACTTCACGTAGATCTTGGGGATCAGGTAGGCGTATCGATCGATCACCGGGTTGGTATCGATCTGCATCCGGTCGCCGGAGACGAGACCGACGTCGAACGTCGTACCGCCGACGTCCGCGCAAAGAACGTTCTTCTGCCCGACCAGCGCCGCATGATAGCGCGCGCCGAGCACGCCGCCTGCCGGCCCCGAGTCGACGATGACCAGCGGCCGGCCGAGCATCGAGCCGACCGTGCTGAGCCCGCCATTCGACTGCACGATGAGCAGCGAGCAGGGCATGCCGAACTCGGAGAGACGCTGCTCCAGCCGGGTCAGGTAGTCGCCGACGATCGGGCCGATGTAGGAATTGAAAGCGGTCGAGACGCAGCGCTCGTACTCGCCAGTGCGCGGCGCGATTTCGGACGAGATCGAGACGTAGAGCTTGGGATATTTGCGCCGCGCCAGGTCGCGCAGCTGCTCCTCGTGCTTGGGATGGAGAAACGACCAGAGCAGGCAGATCGCCAGCGCCTCGATGCCCGACGCGACGAGCTCATCGAGCGCGCGTTCCGCCTGCGCCATGTCGAGCGCCACGAGGACGCGGCCGCTCGAGTCGACGCGCTCGGTGATGCCGCGGATGTCCTCGGGCCGGATGATCGGCGGGTCCGCCTTGTTGAGGTGA
Source organism: Xanthobacteraceae bacterium (assembly GCA_035277225.1). Classification (GTDB taxonomy): domain Bacteria; phylum Pseudomonadota; class Alphaproteobacteria; order Rhizobiales; family Xanthobacteraceae; genus PALSA-894. The sequence continues at coordinate 74 of DATEKY010000671.1, read as the reverse complement.
GTGACGTGCGTCTTCTCGCGCTCCGAGAGCCCGGTCACCTTCTGGCGAACGCGGCCGATCGTGATCGCCTGCTC
>DATEKY010000670.1:0-5826 GCA_035277225.1 Xanthobacteraceae bacterium | reverse complement strand
CGATCTTGCCGCCCTGGTGCATCACGATGATCCAGTCCGACAGGCGCATCACGATCTCGACATTATGCTCGATCAGCAGGATCGTCTTGCCGCTCTCGGTCAGCCTGCGCATCCGGGCGCAGAAGTCCTCCACCATGCTCGGGCTCAGGCCCGAGGTCGGCTCATCCAGCAGCAGCAACTCGCCTTCCGCCGCAAGCAGCCGGCCGAGGCTCAACAGCTTCTGCTGGCCGTAGGACAGCCGCTCGGCGAGCGCATCGGCCTGCGACGCGATGGTCAGGTCGCGCAGCAGGGCATCGGAGCGCACCTGCGTCGCCTGCCGCTCCTGCTTCAGGCCACTGCCGCCGACCAGCGAACGGACGATGCTCTCGCCGCGCTGGTTCGGGACCGCGGTCTCGATGTTGTCGCGCGCGCTCAGGCGGTTGAACAGGCGCAGCTCCTGAAAGCCGCGCGCGATGCCGGCGCGCGCCACCTTGTGCGGCGGCAGACCGTCGACCCGCGCACCGCGGAAATAGATGTGGCCGGCATCGGGGGCGAGGTTGCCGGTGATCAGGTTGAAAGCGGTGGTCTTGCCGGCGCCGTTGCCGCCGATCAGGCTGGTGATGGTGCCGGCTTTCACGCCGAACGACAGATCGTTGACGGCCTGCAATCCGCCGAAGGATTTCGACAGCGCTTCCAGCCTGAGAAGGGTGTCGTTCATCGCCGGCCTACTTCAGGACGTCGCGGTATTCGCCGATCAGTCCCTGTCGGCGATAGCGGGTGAAGAACACGAGCAGGGCCCCGTACAGCACCTGCCGCAACTGCGGCGCGATCGCATCCGGGATGGCGAGGAACTTGAACGCCTCGGGCAGCAGGATCAGCAGCGCGGCGGCGAGCAGCGAGCCGTTGAGGCTGCCGGTGCCGCCCACGATCACCAGCGTGATGATGAAGATCGACTCGTCGAGCGCGAAGGCGACCGGATCGATCGCGGTCAGCGAATAGACGTAGATCGTGCCCGCCGCCGCCGCGAACACCGCCGAGAACACGAACACCGCGAACTTGATGCGGAATACGCTCTTGCCGAGCGAGGCGACCGCGGTCTGGTCCTCGCGCACGGCGCGCAGCAGCCGGCCGAACGGCGCGTTGGTGATGCGCAGCGCGAGCAGATAGCAGACCACGGCCAGCGCCAGCGCGACGAAGAACTTCTCGAGCGGCGTGCGGATCGTATGGCCGAACAGCGTCGGGTGCGGGATGCCGTAGAGGCCCGATGCCCCGCCGGTGATCTCGAGGTTCATGAACAGGCTGAAGATGATGGCCTGAAAGCCCATCGTGGCGATGAGGAAGTATTCGTTTTTTAGCCGCAGCGAGGGCAGCGCGATGATGAGCGACACCAGCACGCCCACGACCGAGGCGCAGAGAAAGGAGATCAACAGGTCGTTGGTGACGTGCAGCGCCAGCAGCGCGGTGGTGTAGGCGCCGACGCCGTAGATCGCCGCCTGCGCGATCGAGATCAGCCCGGTGTAGCCGACCAGCAGGTTGAGCGAGATCGTCAGCGTCGCGTAGATCGCGATCAGCGTGCCGATGTAGATGAAGTATTCCATCTCACAGGCCCGTTGCCGGGCGCTTCTCGCCGAACAGGCCGTTCGGCTTGAACAGCAGCACCACGATCAGGATGGCGAAGGACAGCGCCATCTGCCATTTCGATTCGATCTTCCAGATCGCGATGTTCTGGATCATGCCGAGCACGAAGCCGCCGCCGGCCGCGGCGCCGACGTTGCCGAGGCCGCCGATGATCATCGCGACCGTCGCCATCAGGATGACCTCGTTGCCCATGTTGAAGTCGATGATGCCGACATTGAGCCCGATCAGCATCGCGCTGATACCGACGAGGCCCGAACCGACGATGAAGCTGATGTTGCGCAGCCGCTTGGCCGGCATGCCGACGACTTCGGCCAGCTCGGAATCGTTGCCCAGCGCGCGGATCGCGATGCCGAGCCGCATGTGGCGGAAGAAGATGTAGAGCGCGATCGCGAGCGCCGCCGCGAAGCCGATGATCAGCAGCTGGGCGTCCGTCGTGTAGATCGAGCCGAGGCGATAGACCGTGGTCTGCCCGCCGCGTGACAGCACCACCGGGTTCGAGCCCCAGACCATCGCGGTCAGGTGCGTGATGATGATGAGCACGCCGAATGAGGAGATCATCGCGACGAACGGCGACACGCCGCCCGCCTTCATCGGCTCGTAGAGCAGGATGTTGATGAGCACGCCGATGATCGCCGCGACGAGGATCGCGGCGAGAAAGCTGGCGACGAGGCCGAGCTTGAACGTCACCAGCGCGGTGTAGCCGGCGAAAGCCGCGAGCGTGTAGACGCCGCCGTGCGCGAAATGGAACACTCGGCTCGCCGTGAAGATCAGCGCGAAGCCGAGCGCGATCAGCGCATAGACGCTCCCGGCGACGATGCCGTTGACGGCGAACTGAGCGAGAACGCTCACTGCACCGCGCCCGCGGCGACCGTGTGCCGCAACGTTCCGACGCCTTGGATGATGACTTCGACGTTGTCGCCGACCTGCATGCCGCCGATACCGGGAGGCGCGCCGGTGAGGATCAGGTCGCCCGGCAGCAGCGTCATCACGCGCGAGAAGTAGCTGACCATCTCCTCGACCGGGAAGATCATGTCGCTGGTGTTGGTCTTCTTCTGCCTCACCTCGCCGTTGATGCGCAGCTCGATGTCGAGCGCATGGGCGTCAAGCTCGGTCTCGACCCACGGGCCGGTCGGGCAGAACGTCTCGAACGATTTCGAATGGCACAGGTGCAGGAGATTTCCGCCGATCACCTGGATGTCGCGCGCCGTCACGTCGTTGACGCAGGTGTAGCCGAGCAGGTTCTTGAGCACCTCGCCGGGCGGCGTGTGGCGCATCGGGCTTTTCACCACCACGGCGAGCTCGCCTTCGTATTCGAGCTTCTTCGTCTCCGGCGGATAGATGACCGGCTGGCCGGGGCCGATCAGCGTGGTCGGCGGCTTGAGGAAGAACACCGGCACGGTCGGCACCGGCAGCCCGACTTCCTTCAGGTGCCCGGCAAAGTTCGCGCCGCCCGCAATGATCTTTGTGGGCTCGCACGGCGCCAGCAATTGTGTCGCGGCGAGCGGGCGCACGTTGTTCGTCGTCACGATCTCGCGGTACGGATTTCCCGCGAGCTCGCGGACGATCTCGCCCTCGACGACACCGTATTTGGCGGCGTTCGCCGCCGCGTCCCAATAGCGTGCGATACGCATCTCTTGTCCCCGACCTTTCGATTATGCCTTCAGCGCAGCGAGATTCACAACGTTGACCGGCGTGCCGGCAAAAAACTGCACGACGTTCTCGATGCTCTGGTTGATCATGCGTGCCGATGCATCCACCGTGCTCCATGCCGACACCGGCGTCATGACGACGTTCTCGGCGTCAAGGAACGGATGGCCGGCCGGAAGCGGTTCGGTCTCGAACACGTCGAGGCCCGCGCCGCCGATCTGCCCGTTCTGCAACGCACGCAGGAGCGCGGCCTCGTCGACCACGCCCCCGCGGGCGGTGTTGATCAGGATCGCGCCTCGCTTCATGCGCGCAAGCCGGTCGGCGCCTATCATGTGGCGTGTCGCGTCATTGAGCCGCACGTGCAGCGAGACCACGTCGGCGGCCGCGAGCAGCTCATCAAGCGGCACGGCCTGCGACCCGATCGCGGCGGCGCGCGCCGGATCGTTGTTGCGCGACCACGAGATCACCTTCATGCCGAGCGCGCGCGCGAGCGGTGCAAGCTCCGACGAAATGCCGCTGACGCCGACGATGCCGAGCGTCTTTCCGCCGAGCTCGATGCCCTGCATCGCCTTCCATTCGCCGCGCCGGATGGCGCGGTCCTGCGCCGGCACCACGCGCGCGACCGCAAACAGCAGCGCGAGACAATGCTCCGCGACGGCGCGGTTCGACGGGCCCGGAACGTTGGCGACCGCGATGCCGCGCGCCGATGCGTCGGCGACCGACACGTCCTCGACCCCGGTGCCCGAAATGCAGACCATGCGCAGGTTCGGCGCGCCGTCGAGGACCGCCTTGGGGAACTTGGTGAAGGCCGGGCGGAACGACAGGATGACGTTGGCGTCGCGAACACGCGCGGTCAGCTCGGCCTCGCCGGACGCGCGCTGGTCGTGAAACGTCACGGTCGCGATCTGCTCGATGCGCGCGATGTTCGGCGAGGATCGAAACGCGCCGCCGATATCATCGGGCACGACGACGAGCTGTCTGGCTTGCGGCACTGCTTTCCCCCGCGGAGTTTTCTCCGTCGGGGAAACTGTGCCTGCTCGCTTCCACGCCCGCAAGGCGCGCGCGCAAATGTCCGTCATCGCCGCCACGCATGGCGCGGCGCGCAAAGCAGGATTTGTATCGGATACCGGAACGCCGGTTAGGCGGCGCTCACCTCTGCGGTTGCACCGGCGGCCTTGATGCAACGTACGCCGTGCATGACGCCAAGCGTCGTAAGCGCGATCTCGCCGTGCTGGCACGCCGGAACCGCGATAGAGCAGCGCGGCGCGAAGGTGCAGCCCTCGGGCAGGCGGTCGAGGCGCGGCGGCGCGCCGGGGATCGCCTCGAGCCGCTTCCCGCGCTGACCGCCGTGAATGGTCGAGGACAACAGCCCGCGCGTGTAAGGATGCTTCGGCGCGCGCACCACGTCGCGCAGCACGCCGGTCTCGACGATGCGCCCGCCATACATCACGGCGATGCGGTCGGAGATTTCCACCGCCACGCCGATATCGTGGGTGACGAAGATTACCGCCATGCCCATCTCGCGCTGCAGTTCGCGCAGCAACAGCAGGATCTGGATCTGCACGGTCGCGTCGAGCGCGGTGGTCGGCTCGTCCGCGAGCAGCACCTTCGGCTTGCAGGAGAGCGCGAGCGCGATCATTGCGCGCTGGCGCATGCCGCCGGACATCTCGTGCGGATAGTTCTCCAGCCGCCGCTTGGCGGAGGGAATGCGCACGCCTTCCAGCATCTCGAGCGCGCGCTGACGCCCTTCCGCCCAGGTGACGCCGAGATGGCGCGTGACCGTCTCGGCGATCTGGTCGCCAATGGTATAGACCGGATCGAGCGCCAGCATCGGCTCCTGGAAGATCATCGAGACGGTGCCGCCGCGATACTTCTCCAGCTCGTCATGGCCCAGCGCCAGCACGTCGCGACCCTCGACGCGGATCGATCCGGAAATCTCGCTGCGCTTTTCCGGCAGCATGCGCAGCAGCGCGCGCAGGGTGACGCTCTTGCCCGAGCCCGACTCGCCGAGAACGCCCAGCACCTCGCCCTGCTTCAGCGTAAAGTCGACGCCGTTGAGCGCATGCACGGTGCGCTCGCCCTTGAAGCGCACGCGCACGTCGTTCATCTCGACGATCGGAGCCGTCATGTCAGCACAGGCACCTTCTTGTGATGATCGGTTGCGCCCTGGAATGCGATGCCGAGCGCCGCGAGGGTCTCGTCGTTGAACGGGCGCCCGATCAGTTGCAGTCCGATCGGCATGCCGTGCTGGCCGAAGCCCGCCGGTATCGAGAGCGCGGGCAGTCCGAGATAGTTGATCGGCCGCATGAAGCGCGTGATGCCCTGGATGATCGCCTCGGCATTGTTCGCTCCGGCGACGTCGGTTTCCTCGATGGTCGCGGCGACCGCGCGCGAAGCCGGCGCCAGCACCGCGTCGCATTTGCCGATCGCCGCGAGATGCGCGGCGAGCGCGGGCCCGCGCCAGCGCAGCGCTTCGAGATATTCGACCGCGCTGTAGGCAAGCCCGTTCTGCAGCCGATTGCGCACCTGCGCGCCATAGTCGTCGGGGCGCGTGCGCAGCCA
>DATEKY010000669.1:0-2018 GCA_035277225.1 Xanthobacteraceae bacterium | reverse complement strand
CCGCTGGAGCGCAGCGAAAGCGGTCGTCTCGAACCATGGCCCGAAGGACGGCCGCGCATGCGGCCATCCTTCGAGACGCGCCGCTGCGCGTCGCTCCTCAGGATGAGGACCGGACGCATCAAATCGGCATCCGCATGATCTCTTCGTAGGCCTGGATCACCTTGTCGCGCACCGAGACCATCGCCTCGATCGCAACCTCGGTTTCGGTGACGGCGGTGACCACGTCCACGATGTTGGCCTTGCCGGCCGCCATCGCCTGCGATTGCGTGTCGGACTTCTTGCCGGCTTCGACCACCGATCCGATCGCCTGCTTCACCATCTGCCCGAAGTCCGGCCCGGCCGAATCGCCGGCCTTGCCGAGAGTGGCGCCCGGATCGGCGAGGCGCGCGAGCTTGGCATAGGCATTCGCTGCTGAAATCGGTGTCGCCATGCGTCTCTAGTCCTTCTCTTGGCGCATCATCTTTTCCGAAAACCGGTGCCCACTTTTCGGGATGATGCGCGTCACGCGCGTAACAAGTCGATGGTGCGCTGGATCATGCGGCGCGTCGCGCCGATGACGTTGAGGTTCGCCTCATAGGAGCGCTGGGCCTCGCGCATGTCGGTCATCTCGACCAGCGAGTTCACGTTCGGATACTTGACGTAGCCGTTCGCGTCGGCGGCCGGATGGCCGGGCTCGTATTTGGTGCGGAAATCGGTCGGGTCCTGGCGCACCCTGCCCATCGCGATCGTGTTGGCCTCGAGCGCGCGGTCCATTTCGGAGCGGAAGGTCGGGATCTTGCGCCGGTACGGATTGGCGCCGGGGCGCTGCGCCGTGGAATCGGCGTTCGCGATGTTTTCCGAGATCACCCGCATGCGCCCGGATTGTGCGCGCAGGCCGGACGCCGCGATCGTGAGCGATTTCAGGAAGTCCATCACCTGCCTCCGTCAGCGCTTGCCGAGCGCGGTGCGAAACAGCCCCATGCTGCGGCTGTAGAGCGAGATCGCCGCCTGGTAGTCCATCTGGTTTGAGGCGACCTTCATCATCTCGTCTTCCAGGTTCACGGCGTTGCCGGCCGGCTTCACGTCGTATTTGCTGTTGCGGTCGGTCGCGAAGGTGCTGCTGCCGCTCGAGCCCGTGATGTGCATCGGGGAGGTCGCGGCGAGCCTGACCTGGCCGGTCGCCTGCCCCCCGGCCTGGACCTGGCTGGCGAAGTCGAGGGGCTTCAGGTCGCGGGTGCGGAAATTCGGCGTGTCGGCGTTGGCGACGTTTTCGGCCAGCACCTTCTGCCGCTCCTGGTGCCACTGCATCCGGGTGCGCAGCATGGAAAAGAGCGGGATATCCGAGATCGGCATGACGCCTCCGCGCCTCGGGACAGGAGGCGGTAGGCAGACTTTGCCTAGAGGATGGTTAATGAGGCGTTAAACAATACTGCCGCAGAGGCGCCATTCATTCGCCGTTAACCAAGAAAAGTCTGTCGCCGCACGGTACTTTGGCGGAACGACACTTTCCGTTTACAATTTGTTATTCTGTCGGAAGCCGGGAGGGCCTGTCCCAGCGACAGCCCGGATGGTGGGAGCGGAGACCGCAGATGGATATTTTCGGAGCCGAGGGGTCTCTGATCGTACGCTTCGTCGTAGCGTTCGTGATCGTGCTCGCCCTGATCGGGGCGACGTTCTGGCTCATTCGCCGGTTCGGTGGCACGCGCGTCGGCGCCGCCGCCCAACGCGGGCGCCAGCCGCGCCTTGCCGTGATCGATGCCGCCCCGGTCGACGGGCGTCGCCGCCTCGTGCTGGTGCGCCGCGACAATGTCGAGCACCTGCTGATGATCGGCGGCCCAAGCGACATCGTGGTGGAACAGAATATCGTGCGCGCCGTGCCGGTGACGCCGCCGCGCGACGTGCCAGTGCCGCGCACCGGCGTACCCGAAGGCGCCCCGGTCCGTACCATCGCCGACCGCGCGCCGCCGCCCGAGGACGATTGGACGCCGCCCGAGCCCGCGCCGCGTCCGGCCTTCACCCGCCCCGAGCCGCTCGGGCGT
>DATEKY010000668.1:0-2050 GCA_035277225.1 Xanthobacteraceae bacterium | reverse complement strand
CTCTGGAAGCAACTAACCAGGGAGAAGAACAAAGCGTGGAGAGGGAAGATGACGATGACGCTGGTGCCTTTTATTCAAAGGCGAGACTATCGCGGTCTTGCCGTCACCGCGCGGCTTTGCCCGCAAGAGCCGAATCGCTTCCGCTGGGCGGTCCACGAAGCGGGCGGCCTCCTGGTCGCGCAGGCTGCCATGAGCTTCGCGACCGAGGCCGAGGCGTTCCGCGCCGGGAATGCGGCCGCGCGTGTCGTTCGACGCAGGGCGTCCTGCGAGAAGGCCAGCACCCGCGCCTGAGGCGGCCGACACGTCGCGATAAAACGGTGCGCCATTACCCTCGCGCGCGCCATCACGGCTGACACAGAAGACACCAACTCCGGGTCGCTCGCGATGGGTGGTCCGACATGGTTACCGGCGCTCGCATCACCAGCGGCGGGCGCGCAACTTGCTCGGCTGTGGTCAGCCGGTCCCACATCGGGACGGCCGCATCGAAGGTTGGCCGCGATGGAAAACCCGACAGCGACGGCATCACATGCGAGAACGACGCGCCTGACGCGCAAGCCGCGCAACGGCGGACGGCGTCACGGAATGGCACGCCCGGCTCCCCGGCGGTGGCTGGAGCCGGCCAAGCTCCCCGCTTACCTCGTCCTTGCGAGCGTGATCGCAGCACTCTGGATTCTCTAGGCGCGCCTCCTCCCCCGCGCGCGCCTGGCTCACTCGCCAGCCCTCGCAAGGGGGCTGGCTTTTTGCGCGTTGGAATGCTGCGCGGCTTGGTAACTCCACCGCCTTTTCGAGCGCACGAGCTTGATCAGCGCCCGGTGCACGGGCCGCCGATACGGCACGGCCCGCGCCAATCCTGACGCCTCTTGCGTCGGCTACGCCGCCTTGCTCGCCGGCGCCGCGTTGTCGACGATCACCGGCGTGTCGAACCAGGTGATCTCAGGCGCGCTGCCGAAGAGCTTCGCGACGTGCTCGCGCCACTCCGCACTGTAGGTCGCCTCGGCCGCGGCACGCGACTCCCACAGGTAGACGCCGCCGGCCGTGCGCCCATCCTCCGCCCGCAGGTAATATTTCCGGATCAATCCCGGCACATTGCGGTACTTCGGGGCGCTCAACTCGAAATGGCGCGTCGCCTCCTCGATGCTGATCGGCTGTGGCAGGCGGAATTGCACCACTGTGGTGATTGTGTTGCGCACGATGTTTCTCCTCTCTGATCGGGTCATGCGACCCGGCATATTGCTCCTGACCGCGAGGCGCCCAGGCACGGCACAGCCCACGTGAGAGACTTGGCAGCTGCCTGTTCGTGCACCATCATCGCCTCCGGACGACGGTCACGCTAACGGCAGCAAAGCCAGGGCTGAATTCGCGAAATCTCGACGCGCTTTGTGCAGATTTGCACAGGACGGAGGCTCGCCATGCAGTGGGATGATTTGAGGATCTTCCTCGCTGTCGCGCGTGATGGATCGATCAGCGGCGCGGCGAAGCGGATCAGCGTGCAGCATTCGACGGTGTCGCGCCGCATCAAGGCGCTGGAACAGCAGCTCGGCACGCGCCTGATCGAGCGCAAGGCGTCGGGCTACGCGCTCACCAGCGCGGGCGAGGAGCTCAAGCTCGCTGCCAGCAAGATGGAAGTCGAGGTGCTGGAGGTCGAAGGCGCGCTCGGCGGCGAAGACGATCGTCCAGCCGGCGTGCTGCGCGTCGCTGCGATCAACAACATGGCCTCGTCGGTGCTGATGCCGATATTCGCGCGCTTCAGCGCAAAATATCCGGAGATCGAGCTGCACGTGCAGGTCTCGAACAAGTATGTCAGTCTGGCCGAGCGTCAGGCCGATGTTGCGATCCGCCAGACCAACACGCCGCACGAGACATTGGTCGGCACGTTGCTCAGCAAGGTCGCCTCTGCGGTCTACGGCGAGCGCAACTATGTGATCTCATTGCGCTCCGGCGCGACGCCGAAATGGGTGGGCGTGGAATGCTGCGCCTTCCACCAGTCGTGGACGAATGCCGCCTGCCCCAACCGCGACTACAACTTTTTTGTCGACGATACTTTGTTGAC
>DATEKY010000667.1:0-2453 GCA_035277225.1 Xanthobacteraceae bacterium | reverse complement strand
ATCATCCTGGGAGCCGGCCAGAACCACTACACCGAATACGTTCGCAAGGGATATTACCTGTCCAAGGGATACGGCAACGGCGCGATCGGATATTTCGGCATGCCGTTCTTCGTCGACGACGCCGGCTGCATCCGCAATCCGGGCACGCCGCCGAAGAACCCGCCCTCCGATGATCCGCTCGACCCCGAGTCCGGCGGTGTCGTCCGCGATATCAGGATCCAGCGCAACGACATCAGCCAGATGGGCTTCAGCGGCATCTCGGCGCACATCTTCTCCGGGTTGGGCGCTGACGGCCTGTCGGACGCGATCGTGATCGAGGCGATCGACATCGCAGAGAACCGGATCACCGGGTGCATGATCAACGAGATCGGCACCACGACGCCGCTGTTGCGCCTGTTCATCGGCTGGGGCGGGATCGCGCTCTCGATCTGCAGTGACTCGACCATCCGCGACAACATGATCGCGGCGAACGGCGCCAAGAGCCGCGAGCCGATCTGCGGCATCTTCATCGCCATCGCCGAGGACGTGAAGGTCGAGCGCAACCGCATCGAGCAGAACGGCATCGACCCGCAGGGCCAGGCGCTCAATCCGGGCCAGCGCGGCGGCATCCATGTCGGCATCGCGGTCGGCGGCGTGGCAACGACCTCCGACATCGACGAGCCGCGGCGCGCCGCGGACCGGCCGGCGCTGGTGGTCAACGGCAACATCGTCGACGCACCGAGCGGGCGCGCGCTCAAGGCGATGCTGCTCGGCCCGGGTATCGTGCTCGGCAACCGGCTGACGGGCGCCGGGCGCAGCGCGCTGTTCTCCAATGTCTTCGGCTCGCTGCTCGCGGCCGGGTTCGCGCTCTCGCGCGTCGGCTCGCAGCTCGTGTCGCCGCGCGAGGAGATCGACCTGACCGACTACGTGCTGCTGGAGCTGCTCGCCGACGTGCTCGGCGGAGACGCGGTGAATCTCATCAGCCTTTGCGTCGCCGAGGATATCGCGCAGATCGCGAACGCCACCGGCGCGGCGGCCGGACCCCAACGGCTGCGTGGCGGCGAGCTCATGGTCAACGACAACCAGATCAGCCTGCGGCGCTTTTCGCGAGAACTGTCCGGTACGGTGAGCTCGGTGCTGCTGCTCGGGATGGACGACGTCTCGTTCTGCGACAACCAGGCCGAAGTCGAGAACGACGTCTTCTTCGTCACCAACGCACTCGCCGTATCGGCCACGCTGCGGCTGAGCACGAACCGGCTGCAGGAAGGCGCCTTCAACGGCATCGTGTCGGCGTTCACCTTCGCGGCACTGAACCAGACATCGTCGAACCAGTCCACGCACTGCATCATCGCAACGGGATTGCCGGCCGGACTGGCCATCAGCGACAACCGCTCGTTCGTCGGGCTCGTGAGCCCCGCGTTCTGCCAGCGGCTTAGCAAGCTCGGGCTTTCGATGTCCGACAATTACAGCATGAAAGCCGGAATGGCTGCGAGGACCTGACAGGAGGGACGGCCATGGCTGCCAGCAACAGACTCGACGTCGACTTCGACGGCCTCGCCAAGGATTTCGCGCGCATCGACGAAGTGTCGCAGCGCGTGCGGCTCGCGGGTTACGGCCTGGCGGCGCCGCTGGTGCAGGTGCGCGAGCGGCAGATGGAGCGCGAGGTCGCGCGCGCCGCGGCGCGCAACGGCGCGGACGATCCGGAAGTCGCCACCCGCAAGGCGGCGCTGGTTCGCGCGCAGGAACGCTTCGGCCTGTTCCGCGCCGAGCTCGGGCGCGCGCAGGTCCAGCCGCCCGACGTGAAGGGCGAGAATGCTGCCGGACTCTGGGGGCGCGTCGTGCGCGGCCAGGAGCCGGTGGTGGATGCGCGCGTCGTCGCCGCCGCAAGCGGCAAGCGCGTGGCCTTCACCTGCACCGACGGCAAGGGTGGGTTCAAGCTGGAAGTACCGGCCGGACAGGCCGTCATGCTCTCCATCGTGCTGAAGGACGGCAGCGAGGCGTTCCGCGACCGCGACGGCGACACCCTGCAGCCCGGACAGGTCGCCTTCCGCGAGATCGACCTTGCCGGAACCGCACCGCCTTGCAAGGAGCCACCGGGGGATCAGGCGCCGCCCACAGGCCAGCCGCCCACTCCGGCACCACCCGCATCCGGACCGCCGGTATCGACACCACCATCGACGCCGCCCACCAGTCCGCCGACGACCCCGCCTGCGACTCCACCGAGAGACGACAGCTTCCCGATGGTGCAGCTCATCGGCCAGCGCGAGCCCGACGCGCAGAAGCTGATAAAGGCGCAAGGCCTGCTGCTCGGCGAGCGCAGCACCAAGGTGAACGTCGAGCAGGCCGGCCGCGTCATCGACCAGAAGCCGGTGGCAACGACCAAGGTGCGGGCGGGCGACACGGTCGCGATCGTGGTCGCGACCGACGACAAGGTCGACGTTCCATCAGTTCTCGGCATGACGCCGAAGGACGCC
>DATEKY010000666.1:0-3580 GCA_035277225.1 Xanthobacteraceae bacterium | reverse complement strand
ATCCTGGTCGGCAAGCGCACCGGCTTTGCGTTCTACCGGGATCACCGGATGAACCGGAAAATCCTGATCGGCGCGTTCGAAGGCAACATGCGCGCCAACAATTATTTCGACGGGCCGTTCGACCAGCTGCCGGACAACTTCATCGAAGGCGAGGCGCTGCGCGACGCGATCCTTGCTGTGCGGCCACAACTGAAGGGCCACATCGACCGCTTCGGCGCCTCGCCCGACGGCAGCATCCGGTTCGATATCGGGCCGTATCTGCCCTATAATGAGGTGCGCGACCTCTTTCCGGTCGACGCCTGCGCGGTGAAGAAACAGAAGCGGCCGGATTATTACCGCTGCTTCGTCGCGAACGACGAATCCGGTGGTATGCTGCCGCCGAAACGCGGCAAGAGCAGCAAGCCCGGCAGGTAGCGCATGATCCCGAAAAGCATGTCCTCGACCCCGATCGGGGATGGGAACCGGTTTCCCGTCTGCGCGAAGCCCTGGCATAGTCCGCTCGCGTGGATCAATGCTTCGGCGGGCGAAGGCAGGTCGGATAAGATCATGCGCAAGAGAACATGAACTGGGACGACGAAGGCATCGTGCTCGGCGTGCGCCGGCATGGCGAAGCGAACGCCATCGCCGAGGTGATGACGCGCGCGCACGGCCGGCATCTCGGCCTGGTGCGGGGCGGGGCGGGCTCGCGCATGCGCCCGGTGCTGCAGCCCGGCAACACGGTGCGCGTGAGCTGGCGCGCGCGGCTCGACGAGCATCTCGGGCACTACACCGTCGAGGGCCTGCGGCTGCGCGCCTCGGATCTGATGATCACGGCGCACGCGGCCTACGGCGTGACGCATCTGGCGGCGCTGTGTCGATTGCTGCCCGAACGCGATCCGCACGAGGAGGTGCACGACACCCTCGATGCGATCCTCGATCACATGGCGGACTGCGCGGTCGCGGCGGTGCTGATCGCGCGCTTCGAGCTGCAGATGCTGACCGAGCTCGGCTTCGGGCTCGATCTCGACCAATGCGCCGCGACCGGCACGACCGCGGACCTGATCTACGTGTCGCCGAAGTCGGGCCGCGCGGTGTCACGCGGCGCGGGCGAGCCGTGGCATGACCGCATGCTGCACCTGCCGGCGCTGCTGCGCACGGAATGGAACGGCGAGCCCGAGACAGGTGACCTCGACCGCGCCTTCGCGCTCACCGGCTTCTTCCTCCAGCGCCATGTGCTCGATCCGCGCGGCCTTGCGATGCACGAGGCGCGCGCGAGCTTCATCGGCGCGGTGCTGCGCGTTGCCCGGCAGCCTGAAGTCGTCACGATCGGGTGAGTTGCCGGCGCGTCGTCCGTCCGACGTTTCCCCAAAGTCCTGCGGGCGAAGGACAGGGCAACAGCACCCGGACAACTTGTTCATCAACCGTTAATACTGCGCTGCGGTATGAACATACTAGCCGGATACATGAAAAAACCGGCCGCTGACGCGGCCGGCTCTCATCTTTCAGTCGCGCTGCGGCGAGATCAGCAGCGCCACCAGCGGCTCGAGTACGGGCCATGGCAACGGCGGAAGCCCCGGCTGCCCCAGCGATAGTGACCGCCACGGCTGCCCCAGCGCCAGTGACCGCCGCGGCTGCCCCAGCGCCAGTGCTGCACAGTCTCGATCTGGTTGGTCGCGTCGGCCGCATGGCCGATCGCAGCGCCGTTGACGGGGGCCGCGGATACGCCGCTCACCCCGGCAAGGCCGAGTCCGGCGGCAGCGACCACCGCCAGCAATGTTGCACGCATGTCCAAGTCTCCTCTCCTATGCGGTTTCCAGGTTCGGGAAGGTCGCGCCCCCAAAGCCTGTCTTGATCGTCGTATCGCCAAGCTGCGGCCTCGAGTTTGCGCCCAAGACTTCGATCAACGCGATGCGGCGACTTTAGTTGCCTTTCCGAGATGCCGACTGGACGGTTCAAGTCTTCGTCGGCGGTGCATCAAGTTAAATCGCAGAATTGCGAAGCTTTCGTGGCCGAACTGTTCATCTGTTGTTCATCGCGCGCGCACGCATTAACGATGCATCATGGGCAAGCAAGTGATTCCCCCCGATCGGGGCGAGGTACAGGAAATCGCGCTGCGCGAGGCGCTGGAAGAGCGCTATCTCGCCTATGCGCTCTCGACCATCATGCATCGTGCGCTGCCGGATGCGCGCGACGGCCTGAAGCCGGTGCATCGGCGCATCCTGTACGGGATGCAGCTGCTGCGGCTCGATCCCGGCACCGCGTTCAAGAAGTCGGCCAAGATCGTCGGCGACGTGATGGGCAATTTCCATCCGCACGGCGACCAGGCGATCTACGATGCGCTGGTGCGCCTCGCGCAGGATTTCAACTCGCGCTATCCGCTGGTCGACGGGCAGGGCAATTTCGGCAACATCGACGGCGATAATCCGGCCGCCTACCGCTACACCGAAGCGCGCATGACCGAGGTCGCGCGCCTGCTGCTCGACGGGATCAACGAGGACGCGGTCGATTTCCGGGCGAACTACGACGGGCAGTCGGAAGAACCGGTGGTGCTGCCGGCGGCGTTTCCGAACCTGCTGGCGAACGGCGCGACCGGCATCGCGGTCGGCATGGCGACCGCGATCCCGCCGCACAACGTCGCCGAGCTGTGCGATGCCGCGCTGCATCTGATCGACAATCCGAACGCGCGCTCCAAGACGCTGCTGAAATACGTGCCGGGCCCGGACTTCCCGACCGGCGGGCTGATCGTCGATCCGCGCAACGAGATCGCCGAGGCCTACGCCACCGGGCGCGGCTCGTTCCGCGTGCGCGCGCGCTGGACCCAGGAGGATTCGGGCCGCGGCACATGGCAGGTGGTGATCACCGAGATCCCCTGGCTGGTGCAGAAGATGCGCCTGGTCGAGCGCATCGCGGAGCTGATCAACGAGAAGAAGCTGCCGCTGGTCGCCGACGTGCGCGACGAGTCGGCCGAAGACATCCGCCTGGTGATCGAGCCGCGCGCGCGCACGGTCGACCCCGCGCTGATGATGGAAAGCCTGTTCAAGCTGACCGAGCTCGAGAGCCGCATTCCGCTCAACATGAACGTGCTGATCAAGGGCAAGGTGCCCAAGGTGATCGGCCTTGCCGAGGCGCTGCGCGAATGGCTCGACCATCGCCGCGACGTGCTGCTCCGCCGCTCGAACCATCGCCTGAAGCAGATCAGCCACCGGCTCGAAGTGCTCGGCGGCTACCTGATCGCCTATCTCAATCTCGATCGCGTCATCAAGATCATCCGCACCGAGGACGAGCCCAAGCCCGTGCTGATGAAGGCGTTCAAGCTCACCGACGTGCAGGCGGAAGCGATCCTCAACATGCGGCTGCGCAATCTGCGCAAGCTCGAGGAGATGGAGATCCGCAAGGAGGACAAGGAGCTCCGCGCCGAGAAGAAGACGCTCGAGGAGCTCCTGAAGTCGGAAGCCAAGCAGTGGGAGGTGATCGCCGGGCAGATCAGGGAGCTGCGCGAGAAATACGGGCGCAAGACGCCGCTCGGCAAGCGCCGCACCGATTTCGCCGAGGCGCCCGAGCACGACGAGGCCGCGATCGAGGAGGCGATGGTGATCCGCGA
>DATEKY010000665.1:0-3322 GCA_035277225.1 Xanthobacteraceae bacterium | reverse complement strand
TGGGCACGCGCGTCTCCGCTGGCGCGGCGACGCGCTTTGGCCACCCTACGATTTCTCCGTCTCGTGCATCAGCCACGCCAGATAGCCCGGCTCTCCACCGGTGACCGGCAGCACGAGGATGGCCGGCGTCGTGTAGCTGTGCAGCGCCTTCACCTCGGCCCGAACGCTTTCCGCGAGCGAGGCGCGGGTCTTGATGATCATCACCACCTCTTCGCCGCGCTCGATCGCGCCCTGCCACCAGTAGTGCGAAATCATCCCCGGCAGGATGTTCACGCAGGCGGCGAGCCGCTTTTCCAGCACCGCCTTTCCGATCCGCTCCGCCTCGACAAGGGACGGATGGGTCGTATAGACGAAGACCGCGCGCTCATCGTTCATGCTTCCCCTCCCCGGTGGGCCATCAACACCTTAAGTTATGAGCGCCATGTCTCCACGGATTGCCTTCGTTGCAAGCCCGATCGCCGAAGCGCAGGAGGCGCGGGCGCGCCTCGTCGCGCGCTATGGCGACACCCGGCCGGACGACGCCGAGATCATCGTGGCGCTCGGCGGCGACGGCCTGATGCTGCAGACCCTGCATCGGTTCATGACCTCGGGCAAGCCGATCTACGGCATGCATCGCGGCACCGTCGGCTTCCTGATGAACGATTTTCACGAGGACGCCCTTCCCGACCGTCTCGCGCAGGCGCACAAGACGCTGATCCATCCGCTGCTGATGCGCGCGCGCGACGCGAAGGGGGAGCGTCACGAGGCGCACGCGATCAACGAGGTGTCGCTGTTCCGCCAGGCCCATCAGGCGGCGCGCCTGCGCATCCTGATCGACGGCAAGGAGCGCCTCGCCGAACTGGTCGCCGACGGCGTCATGGTGGCGACGCCTGCGGGCTCCACCGCCTATAACCTCTCGGCGCAGGGGCCGATCATCCCGATCAACGCATCGCTCCTGGCGCTCACCCCGATCAGCCCGTTCCGCCCGCGCCGCTGGCGCGGCGCGCTGCTGCCCGACGGCGCCCGGGTCGAGATCGAGGTTCTGGAAGCTGAGAAGCGCCCGGTCGCGGCGGTCGCCGACCACGACGAGGTGCGCGCCGTGCATTCGGTCGAGATCACGATGGATCGTGAGATCTCGATCCCCATGCTGTTCGATCCGGGGCACAGCCTGGACGAACGCATCCTGCGCGAGCAGTTCGGGCATTAGCTCGTGTCCCGGACGCGGCGCAACGCGATAGCGGTGCGACGCTGAGCCGGGACCGCTCCAGACTCTGGCGGTCCCGGGTCTGCAGCGCGGTACTCGCTTCGCTCGCACCGCACCGCGCCCGGGACACAAGCTCAACGCTTCCTTAACGACGATTGCCTAGCCTCAAGCGCGACGCGCCTGCGTGCTGCCGGCGCGCGCTCGGCTGCGCCCATGGTCCGCATCGATTTCAACCGGCTGCGCTTCCTCATCATCGATGACAACGCGCACATGCGCCGCATCCTGCGCACGCTGCTGCACGGATTCGGCACGCGCGAGGTGTACGAGGCGGAGGACGGCGCCGCCGGCCTCGAAGGCTTTACGCACTACTCCCCCGACATCGTGATCACCGACTGGGCGATGCCGATCTTCGACGGGCTCGAGCTGACGCAGATGATCCGCCAGCCCGGCGCCAACACCAACCCTTACGTGCCGATCATCATGCTGACCGGCCATTCCGAGAAGAAGCGCGTGATCTCTGCGCGCGACGCCGGCGTCACCGAATTCCTCGCCAAGCCGATTTCCGCCAAGGGCCTGTACCAGCGCGTGCTCAACGTGGTGGCCAATCCGCGCCCGTTCATACGCACCAAAAGCTATTTCGGCCCCGACCGCCGGCGCAACGCCAATCCGAACTATGCCGGGCCGGAGCGTCGCAAAGGCGGCAAGGCCGACGTCATCAAGCAGCAGCCGTTGCTTGACAAGGCAAAGACGACGGCATGAGCGAAGCGGACAGCACAATGAGCGACAAGAAGGCCAGTCTCGCGGCGGTCTCGACCTTCGCCGACCACGAAGTGATCCTGCCGCCGAACAAGCTGAAGAAGGCCGTGCGGAAGGTGCACGACACCGACGTCGAGTTCGATCCGGTGGCCAAGGCCGAGGCCGCGCTGGCCGAACTGTCGGAGGACTTCTCCGCCTGGATGGGCGAGGAATGCGACCGGCTCGACGCCGCCAGGCACGCGATGCGCGCCGGCGGCATCAATCAAGGAACGCGCGATACGCTGTTCCTCGCCGCGCACGACATCAAGGGCCAGGCCTCGACCTTCGGGTTTCCCCTGGTCGCGCCGGTCGCCGACAGCCTGTGCCGCCTGATCGAGCACACGCCCGACATGAGCCGGTTGCCGCTCGCGCTGATCGATCAGCACGTCGACGCGGTACGCGCCATCGTGACGAGGAACACGCGCGGCGACAGCGACGCGAATGCCGCCAGGCTTGCGCAAAAGCTGCGGACGGTGACCGACGAGTTCCTCGCCTACGAGAACCGCGACCGCCCGGATCACCTGGAAGCCATTCTGTCGCCGGCGATCGCGCCCGGCTGAGCACGCTGCTCTCTCCGCTTTCTTCCCCCCGCCCCGCGAAACTCTCTCACTCCCTCTCCCCGCTCTTGCGGGGAGAGGGAGTGGTGAGGGGCAAAATCACCGAAGGTACTTGGGGCGCGAGGCCCCTCACCCGCCTCGCTTCGCTCGGCACCCTCTCCCCGCTTCCCGGGGCGAGGGAAAGAGTGAGAGAGCTGTGCCTCACGCCGCAGCGATCATCAGGCGCCCGGTATCGTTCGCCACCACCACGTTGCTCATGTCGGCGAGCTCGTCGCAGAACAGCCGCGCCTCTTCGCGCGCCGCTTCCGTGGCGTAGCGGCGCAGCAAGGTCATCAGCGGCTCGATGTCGCGCGCCGGCATGCCGGCGCAACTCGCCAGCACGCGCTCGACCATGCGGCGCTTGAGCCGCGTGTTGCCGCCCATGTCGGCGTGCACGCCGATCTCGTGCATGGCTTCGATCGCGGCGCGGAACGCCGGATAGACCGACTCCGGCAGCCCGGCGCGCTCGTACACCGCCTTGAAACCCGCGCCGCGGCGATCGTGCACCAACGCGGCGACGCGGCGCGCCGGAAGCTTGGCGAGCTCGGCCAGCGCCTGCTCGAAGAAGTCGATGTTGCCCGAGAGCAGCGAGCGCAGCACCAGTCCGGCGTTGAGTTGCCCGCTCGCGCGCAGATGGCCGACCAGCGGCGAGACTTGCGCCGGCTCGACACTGGCGGCGAGCGTCACGGTCGCCTTCTCGCAAGCCTCCTGCGCGATGCGCTGCGCCCTGCCCTCGTCGAGCCAGTTG
>DATEKY010000664.1:0-2276 GCA_035277225.1 Xanthobacteraceae bacterium | reverse complement strand
CGATCTGCTCGCAGCCGGCAGCGGCGACGGCCGCAACCCGACCGACCTCACCGACCCGCTGCTGATCGTCTACACCTCCGGCACCACGGGCCGGCCGAAAGGCGCGGTGCTGCGCCAGGACGCGCTGGTGTGGAACGCCGTGATGAGCCAGCACATGCACGACATGACGGCGGGCGATCACATCCTCACCGCGCTGCCGCTGTTTCACGTCGGCGGGCTCAACATCCAGACCACGCCCGCGCTCCAGCTCGGCGCGACCGTGACGTTGCACGCGCGCTTCGCGCCCGACGCGGTGCTGAACGCGCTGACAAGCGACCGCCCCACCCTCACCGTGCTGGTGCCGGCCACGATGCAGGCGGTGATCGAGCACGCGTACTGGGACGCGACCGACATCACCTGCCTGCGCGCGCTCACCACCGGCTCGACGCAGGTCCCGCAAGGCCTGGTCGATGCTTTCACAACGCGAGGCGTCCCGGTGCTGCAGGTCTACGGCTCGACCGAGACCTGCCCGGTCGCAGTCTATACCCGCGTTGGCGGCGACCAGCGCGCCGGCTCGACCGGCCTGCCCGGACTCGCCTGCGAGGCACGCGTGGTCGATGACGCGGCGAATGAAGTCGCGCCCGGCATCGCGGGTGAAGTCACGGTGCGCGGACCGAACGTGTTCACCGAATACTGGGGCAACGCGGCGGCGACCAGCGAAACCTTGCGCGACGGCTGGTATCATTCCGGCGACATCGGCACGCGTGACGCCGACGGGCACTTCTTCATCCACGATCGCAAGAAGAACATGATCATCTCGGGCGGCGAGAACATCTATCCGGCCGAGGTCGAGCGCGTCCTGGTCGCGCATGCGCAAGTCGCCGAGTGTGCGGTGATCGGGCGTGCCGATCCGAAATGGCAGGAGGTGCCGGTCGCCTACGTGGTGCGGCGCAAGGGCAGCGACGTCGAGGCGCGCGCGCTCGAGGCGCATCTGCTGGCGCAGCTCGCGCGCTTCAAGGTGCCGCGCGACTACGTGTTCGTCGATGCGCTGCCGCGCAACGCGATGGGCAAGGTGCAGCATTTCGTGCTGCGGGAGCAGGACCGCTGATGCGCATCGCGGTGCTCGGCGGCGGCAACGGCTCGTTCGCGGCGGCGAGCGACATGGCACTCGCCGGCCACGACGTGCGGCTATGGCGGCGCGACGCCTCCGCGGCCGCCGCGCACAACGCGGCCGGCGGCGCGATCACCGTGAAGGATTTCCGCGGGCGGCACGAGGCGAGACCCAAGCTGATCACGACCGGGATCGGCGCAGCAGTCCGCGACGCCGAGCTGATCCTGTGTCCCGCGCCGGCGACCGCGCAGCACGACATTGCGCGCGCGCTGGCGCCGCACCTGAAGGACGGACAGGTCGTGTTCCTGCCGCCGGGCACGTTCGGCTCCTACATTTTCGCAAAGGCTGCGCGCGACGCCGGCAACCGCGCCGATGCGGCCTTCGCCGAGACCGGCACCCTGCCGTGGCTGACGCGCAAGCACGGGCCGTTCGAGGTGGCGATCACGATCCGGGCGAAGCGGCTGCCGACCGGCGTGCTGCCGCTGCGGCTGAAAGATCACGCGCTCGCCGTGATCGGCCGCGCGTTTCCCGGCGTGATCGAGGACTGCGGCGACGCGCTGTCGGGCGCACTGATGAACGCCGGGCCGATCATCCATCCGCCGCTGATCACCATGAACGCCGCGCCGCTCGAGCATTTCGAGCGCTGGGACATTCATAAGGAGGGCACGCAGCCCGCGGTGCGGCGCGTCACCGACGCGCTCGATGCCGAACGCATCGCGGTGCGCGAAGCGCTCGGCTACGGCGCGCCGCACTTTCCGCTCGCCGACCACTATGCGCGCGAGGGCGATGAGTGGATGTACGGGCGCGGCTCGCACGACAAGCTCACCGACTCGGGCGACTGGCGCGAGCACATCGTGCTGACGCAGCATCGCTACATGCTGGAGGACGTGCGCATCGGGCTCTCGTTCCTGGCCTCCTGCGGCGCGCTTGCCGGCGTGCCGAGCCCGCTCGCGCGCGCATTCCTGGCCATCGGCGGCGCGGTGTGCGGAGAGGACTTTTTGGCGAGCGGGCGGACGCTGGCGTCGTTCGGGCTGGGCGGGCTCGATCGCGCAGCGCTGCAGCGCATGCTGGCCGAGGGTGTACGATGAAAGAGACAATCGCCTGTCTCGGTGCGGGGCGCATGGGGCGCGGCATCGCGGTCGTGTTCGCCTATGCGGGACACAAGGTCGCGCTGGTGGATTTCAAG
>DATEKY010000663.1:0-3491 GCA_035277225.1 Xanthobacteraceae bacterium | reverse complement strand
GGGGCAGCCGGCGTTCACTTGTTTCCAGCCGGCCGAGGTCGACTCCGCGTTCGCGATCTCGACCGCGAAGTTCGACGGCGTGGTGTTCGAGATGGAGCACAATCCGTGGGACGGACGCGCGCTGCGCGACGCGCTGCAGTACCTGCTCAACCGCGCCCAGATCGTGAAGGCCGGCAACAACGCGCCGGCGGTGACGCCGATGGTGCGCGTGCCGGTGAACGGCGTCGAGAAAGCGCAGTGGCAGGCGAAGCAGGCGCTCGATCTCGGCTGCTACGGCATCGTGTTTCCGCACATTTCGACCGTGGAAGAGGCCTATAACGCAGTCGCGGCGTGCCGCTATCCGCGGCTGAAGACTGCGAAGAATTACGAGCCGGCCGGCATCCGCGGCGACGGCCCGACCGGCGCGGTGCGCTACTGGGGCCTGACGCAGCAGGACTACTACAAGAAGGCGGACGTCTGGCCGCTCGATCCGAACGGCGAGATCTTCGTGATCCTGCAGATCGAGGACATGCGCGGCGTGGAAAATCTCGACGCGATGCTGCGCGAGGTGAAGGGCATCGGCGCGATTCTGATCGGCGAAGGCGACCTCGGACAGGAGCTCGGCATCCCGCGCCAGTACGAGCATCCCGATCTGCTCAAGCAGATGGCGCGCGTGGTCGAGACCTGCAAGAGGCACAACGTCATCGTCGGGCATCCGCATGTCGAGGCCGGCAATGCCGAGCGCATCATCAAGGAGGGCTATCGCTTCCTGATGTGCGCCCCGACGCGCAGTTACGGCCACCTCGACAAGGCGCGGCAGATCGCAGGAATGAAGTAGGCAATGGCGCGGTATCCTTCATCCGGCCCCGTTACGCTCAAGGCAAACCTCGCCGACTACGCGATGACCAAGGCGCTGAAGTCCGGCGCTGTGAAGTCCGACCTGGTGACGTTCGATTTCTGCGGTCCGAAGGTCGCCAACCAGGGCTTCAAGCCGATGGTGCGCGAACGCAAGTTCGACGCCGGCGAGCTTGCGATCGGCACGTTTCTCGAAGCGAAGACCTACGGCAAGCCGGTGACCTTGCTGCCGGCCGTCGTGATGGGCCGCTTCCAGCACCAGTGCGCGCTGCGCTCGACCGCGCGCGGGCCGCTCGCGCCCGATGCGATCGAGGGCAAGCGCATCGGCATCCGCTCCTACACGCAGACCACCGGCATCTGGGTGCGCGGCATCTTCCAGCACGAGTACGGGGTCGACCTGAACAAGGTGACATGGGTGTGCAACGACGATGGCCACCTCGCCGAGTTCAAGGACCCGCCGAACGTCGAGCGCACGCCGGCTGACGCCAAGAAGGTCGACCAGATGCTGCTCGACGGCGAACTCGACGGCGCGATCCTGGGGGCGGAGATTCCCGACGAGCCGCGCGTCGCGCATCTCATCCCCAATCCACGCGAGGCGGCGCTCGCCTGGCACCGCAAATACGGCACCATTCCGGTCAACCACCTGATGTGCGTCGACAAGGAGCTCGCCGATACGCGGCCGGACGTGATCGCGGAAATCTTCCGCATGCTGAAGGAGAGCAAGGCCGCGATGCCGCCGACCTCCGACGGGATCGACTTCCATCCGTTCGGCGTCGATGCGCTGCGCAAGCCGCTCGAGCTGGTGATGCGGTATGCGGTCGAGCAGAAGATCATCCCGCGCGCGTTCGCGGTGGACGAGCTGTTCGACGAGACAACGCGGAAGCTGGTGTAGCCATGAAGCTCAAACTGCATCACGTCAATCTGTGCAGCACCAACGTGGCGGCGATGGACGACTTCTATCGCGACGTGCTCGAGATGGAAACCGAGCCCACGATGGCGCGGCAGCGCATCACCGACCAGGGCTATCCGGGCAATGTCGCGTTCGTCACCGACGGCACGACCCAGTTTCATCTCGCCGAGAAGGACATGAACATCGGCTTCCGCACCGGCAACGTGGTGAACCCGGTCGAGCGCGGCCACATCGCATTCCGCACCGACGACATTGCGGCTTTCAAGAAGCGGCTCGACGCGAAAGGCATCGGCTATTCCGATTACGGCGGCTGGGCGATGACCGGCTGGCAGCAGATCTTCTTCTACGATCCGGACGGCAACGTCATCGAGGTGCATCAGGCGCCGCCGGGCGCGCCCTAGCGCCTTTTCGCCCGGGGCCAGACCTCGGGCGCAACAGCCCGCATGATCGGCGCGAAACGGCGGCATGCGTTCTCCGGATAGCCCGTGCGATTGCGGGACTGTATATCTGCGCGTCGTACAAGGCACAGGGACAGCATGGCGATTTTCGTGGTGGCGCATGGCGCGTGGTCGGCGGGCTGGGCGTGGAAGAAGATGCGCCCGCTGCTGCGCGCGAGCGGCCATGAGCTGTGGACACCGACCTACACGGGGCTCGGCGAGCGTGCGCACCTCGGCCATCCGGATGTCAGCCTCGACACGCACATCCAGGACATCGTGGCGGTGCTCGAGACCGAAGACCTGAACGACGTGATCCTGATCGGGCATTCCTACGGCGGCATGGTCGCGACCGGTGTCGCGGATCGCGCGCGCGCACGCGTCAAGCGCCTCGTCTATCTCGACGCGTTCGCGCCGACCGACGGGCAGGCGGTGTTCGACCTGGTGCCGCCGGATGTCGCAGCGAAGATGCGCGCCGGTGCCGAGGCGAGCGCGAGCGGCTATGGCATTCCGTCGAATCCGATGCCGTCGGACACCGCACCTGAGGATCAGGCCTGGGCGGCGCCGCGGCGGCTGCCGCAGCCGGTGAAGGCGTTTTCGACGAAGCTGAAGCTCTCCTCCGAACCGTCCGCGCCGCGCAGCTACATCTATGCGAAGAAGATCGGCATCGGCGACACGTTCGGTCCTTTCTATGCGCGCGCCAGGCGCGAAGGCTGGCGCACCTATGAAATCGACGCGAGCCACAATCCGCACATCACCAATCCGCAGGCGCTGCTCGCGATCCTGAACGAGATCGCGGCGCAATGACGACGGCACGGCAGATCGGCATCGCGGGTCTCGGCCTGCTCGGCGCGGCGCTTAGCGCTCGCCTGATCCAGGCGGGTTATTCGCCGAAAGGATACGACATCGACGCCGGCAAGGTTGCGGCGCTGGCGAAGGCCGGCGGCATCGCGGCGACGCTCGACGAGGTCGCGCATTGCGACGTGGTGCTGCTGGCGGTGTTCGACACCAACCAGGTCGAGGACGTGGTGAGCAGCGCGGTGCTGCCCGCGCTCACCGGCGTGCCGAAGATCGTGCTCTGCGCGAGCACCTGCGATCCGGACCGCATCGCGGCGTTGTCCGAGACAGTTGCCGCGCGCGGACTGGCCTTGATCGAGACGCCGGTGTCGGGATCGAGCGCGCAAGTGCGCAACGGAGACGGCGTCGGCCTCATCGGCGGCAACAAGGACGCAATCGACAGTGTCGCCGACATCGTCGACGCGCTTTATCCGAAATGGTTCTACATGGGGCCGGTGGGCAACGGCGGACGCGCC
>DATEKY010000662.1:0-3922 GCA_035277225.1 Xanthobacteraceae bacterium | reverse complement strand
GTGAAGTCGAGATAGCGCTCGCCGTTCGTCGCGGTGAGCCAGCAGCCTTCGCCGTGGTCGAACGCGAGGTCGACCCGCGCGAATGTCGGAAGAAGATGAGCGGTGCTCATGACACGTCTCTGCACGTTTCCCGATGGCGATGCCTGAAATGAAATGTGCCGCCTCGCCGGGCGGCACTTTCAAGCCTACATTATTGTCGGTCGGTGTGCGGGTCAACGTGGTTCAACTGCCACACACTTGCCGCGTCGTGCTGCGAGAACGGCCTTAGCTGGGGACAACGAGGGTGTCATGCACATCCGGGAAATCCCGACTCTTGCGCCGGAGTCACTGCGTATTGTAGTTTTGTGACAGCCAGGTACGACATCTCGTGCGGCGGACTGTCCCCTGAGTTCATGTACGCGACACGTGCGTGCGGACGGCAGCGATACGGCTGCCGGACGAGGGAGCCGGATTCCGCCGGGACGTCGGGCGCCAATTTTGGAAGTGGGAGCAGACCCCTATGACTTTCGTGGACCAGAAACCGATGCAGGCGCGGCCCGAGATCACCTGGACCGACGACCGGGTGGAGCTCCTCAAGCGGCTCTGGGCGGAGGGCCTCTCCGCGAGCCAGATCGCGGGCGAGCTCGGGGGCATCACGCGCAACGCCGTCATCGGCAAGGTGCACCGGCTCGGACTGTCCGGCCGCGCCAAGAGTCCCTCCTCCTCGGTCCCGCGCCCGCGCAAGCCGCGCGCCGCGACGCAGATGTTCCGCCCGTCGCGCCCGATGGTGCGCGGCAACACCGCGCTGGCGACGCAGCCGGCCTACGACTACGACGTCGAGCCGGAGATCGAGCCGATCGAGAACATCATTCCGCTCGGACAGCGCTGCACGCTGCTCGAGCTCGATCACGACAAGTGCCACTGGCCGATCGGCGACCCGGGCCAACCCGATTTCTTCTTCTGCGGCGGCAAGACGCTGAGCGGCGCGCCCTATTGCGGCTATCACGCGCGCGTCGCCTATCAGCCGCCCGCCGCGCGGCGCGACCGGCGGCCCGCGCGGGGGTAATCCTTCCGTTAGTCCTCCCATGCGTAACAAACTCGGGCGGCACTCGCGTGCCGCCCGTTTTGCTTTTGAGAAACCTTTTGTGTAACGCGCTATGCAGCGTGCAACGCTGCGCCCGGGACACCGATGCCTAAGCCGGCTTGCCGAACCGCTCGTCGAACGAATAGCCCGCGCCGCGCACCGTGCGGATCGGATCCGTCTCGCGGCCGCGATTGAGTGCGCGCCGCAGCCGCCCGACATGCACGTCGACCGTGCGCTCGTCGATATAAATGTCGCGGCCCCACACGCCGTCGAGCAATTGCTCGCGGCTGTAGACCCGGCCCGGGCTCTGCATCAGGAATTCGAGCAGGCGGAATTCGGTCGGCCCGAGATGCACCTCGCGGCCCGAGCGCGACACGCGCTTCTTCTCGCGGTCGAGCTCGAGATCGCCGGCCCCGAGCACGCTCGCGACCCGCTCGGGGCGCGCCCGGCGCAACAGAGAGCGGATGCGCGCGAGCAGCTCGGGCACCGAGAACGGCTTGACGATGTAGTCGTCCGCACCGGTCGCAAGCCCGCGCACGCGCTCGCTCTCCTCGCCGCGCGCGGTCAGCATGATGATCGGCAGCCGCTCGGTCTCGGCGCGTGCGCGCAGCCGTCGGCACAGCTCGATGCCGGACATGCCGGGCAGCATCCAGTCGAGCACCAGCAGATCGGGCGGGGTCTCCTTCAGCTTGATCTCGGCCTCGTCACCCCGCGCCGAGGTATCAACCTCGTAGCCCTCGGCTTCGAGATTGTAGCGGAGCAGCAGCGTCAGCGGCTCCTCGTCCTCGATGATCAGGATGCGGGCGCTCATGGTCTGCTTGCCCGTCAGGCCGCGGGGAACGGTACGGTCGTTGACGCGGTGGTGTCGCCCTTCGGCCGCTCGTCGGCGATCGCCCGCCCTTCCGCGATGTAGTAGACGGTCTCGGCGATGTTGGTCGCATGGTCGCCCATCCGCTCGATGTTCTTGGCGCAGAACAACAGATGCGTGCAGAACGTGATGTTGCGCGGATCCTCCATCATGTAGGTGAGGAGCTCGCGGAACAGCGAATTGTTCACCGCGTCGATCTCCTCGTCGCCGCGCCACACCTCCATCGCCTGCGGAACGTCGCGGCGCGCATAGGCATCGAGCACCTGCTTCACCTGGCCGAGCACCAGATCGGCCATGTGCTCGACGCCGCGGATCACCTGGGTCGGATAGCTTGCGGGACCGAGCGCGATCACGCGCTTGGCGATGTTCTTCGCCAGATCCCCGATGCGTTCGAGGTCGTTCGAGACGCGCAGCGCGCCGACGATCTCGCGCAGGTCGACCGCCATCGGCTGGCGCCGCGCGATGGTGAGGATGGCGCGCTCCTCGATCTCGCGCTGCAGCCCGTCGACGCTCGGGTCGAGCGCGACGACACGCTGCGCCAGCTTGGAATCGCGCCGCGCCAGTGCATCGACCGACTCGGCGATTTGCTTTTCCGCCATCCCGCCCATCTCGGCAACCATGCGGGCGAGATCCTGCAGATCGACGTCGAAGGCTTTCGCGGTGTGATGATCAGCCATGTTGTCTGTCCTGATACCTGCCTCAGCCGAAACGTCCGGTGATGTAGTCCTGGGTGCGGCGGTCGGTCGGGCTGGTGAAGATCGTGCTGGTGGAGCCGAACTCGATCAGCTCGCCGAGATACATGAACGCGGTGAAGTCCGAGACGCGCGCCGCCTGCTGCATGTTGTGGGTCACGATGACGATCGTGTAGTCCTGCTTCAGCTCGTCGATCAGCTCTTCGATCTTGGCAGTCGAGATCGGATCGAGCGCGGAGCACGGCTCGTCGAACAGGATCACCTCGGGCTTCACCGCGACGGTGCGCGCGATGCACAGCCGCTGCTGTTGCCCGCCGGAGAGCGAGAGGCCGTTGGCCTGCAGCTTGTCCTTCACCTCTTCCCACAGCGCGGCGCGGCGCAGCGCATGCTCGACGCGCCCATCGAGCTCCGACTTCGGCAGCCGCTCGTACAGCCGGATGCCGAAGCCGATGTTCTCATAGATCGACATCGGGAACGGCGTCGGCTTCTGAAACACCATGCCGATACGCGCGCGCAGCAGATTGAGGTCCTGCCTGGGCGAAAGGATGTCCTCGCCGTCGAACCGCACTTCGCCGGTGGCGCGCTGACCCGGATAGAGGTCGTACATGCGGTTGAGCACGCGCAGCAGCGTGGACTTGCCGCAACCGGACGGCCCGATGAAGGCCGTCGCCTTGTTCTCGTAGAGCGACAGGCTGATGCTCTTGAGCGCGCGCGAGTCGCCGTAGAAGAAATCCAGGTTCTTGATCGATACTTTGGCATGCAGCGTCGAGGGGTCGGTAGCCGCATGCGTGACGGTCGGGACTGCGACGGAGGCGACGTTCATGACTGTTTTCCGGTTGAGGCGAGCGCTCGCGCGACGATGCTGAGTGCCAGCACGGTAAACGTGATGATCAGCGCACCGGTCCAGGCGAGCTTCTGCCAGTCGGCGTAGGGGCTGAGCGCGAACTGGAAGATGACGGCCGGCAGGCTCGCCACCGGCGCGTTCAGGTTGGTGTTCCAGAACTGGTTATTGAGCGCCGTGAACAGCAGCGGCGCGGTCTCGCCGCTGATGCGCGCGACCGCGAGCAGCACGCCGGTGAGCATGCCGGCGCGCGCCGCGCGATAGGCGATGCGCATGATCATCAGCGAGCGCGGCAGACCGATCGACGCCGCTGCCTCGCGCAGGGTGTCCGGCACCAGCAGCAGCATGTCCTCGGTCGTGCGCACGACGACCGGTATGACGATGACGGCGAGCGCGACACTTCCCGCCCAACCGGAGAAGTGGCCCATCGAGGCGACCATGATTTCGTAGATGAACAG
>DATEKY010000661.1:0-2992 GCA_035277225.1 Xanthobacteraceae bacterium | reverse complement strand
CCTTTTCGTCGATCGCCTTGGCGATGTCGCCCTCGACGTCGCCGAGCAGCATCTCGTTGTGCGCCTTGCCCGACGGGATCATCGGGAAGCAGTTCTCCATCTGGTCGACCACGCAGTCGAAGATCACCGGCTTGTCGACGTCGATCATCTCCTTGATGGCGTGGTCGAGGTCGCCCGGCTTGTCGCAGCGGATGCCGACGCCGTGATAGGCCTCGGCGAGCTTGACGAAGTCCGGCAGCGCCTCCGAGTAGCTTTCCGAATAGCGCCCGCCGTGCAGCAGCTCCTGCCACTGCCGCACCATGCCCATGTACTGGTTGTTCAGGATGAAGATCTTGATCGGCAGCCGGTACTGCGCGGCGGTCGACATCTCCTGCATGGTCATCAGCACCGAGGCCTCACCCGCGATGTCGATCACCAGCGATTTCGGATGTGCGAGCTGCACGCCGACCGAGGCCGGCAGGCCGTAGCCCATGGTGCCGAGCCCGCCCGACGTCATCCAGCGGTTCGGCTCCTCGAACTTGAAGAACTGCGCCGCCCACATCTGGTGCTGGCCGACTTCGGTCGTGATGTAGACGTCGCGGTCCTTGGTCAGCTCGTAGAGGCGCTGGATCGCGTATTGCGGCTTGATCGTCTCGTTCGACTGCCGGTAGCCGAGCGAATTGCGCGAACGCCACTTGTCGATCTGCTTCCACCAGCTCGCGAGCGCGGCCTTGTCCGGCTGCTTTGCCTCCGAGCGCCAGATGCGGATCATGTCTTCCAGCACGTGCGCGCAGTCGCCGACGATCGGGATGTCGACCTTGACGTTCTTGTTGATCGACGAGGCGTCGATGTCGATGTGGATCTTGCGCGAGCCGGGCGAGAACGCGTCGATCCGGCCGGTGATGCGGTCGTCGAAGCGCGCGCCGATGCACAGCATCACGTCGCAATCATGCATCGTCCAGTTCGCCTCGTAGGTGCCGTGCATGCCGAGCATGCCGAGCCATTGCGGGTTGGCGGCGGGAAATGCGCCGAGCCCCATCAAGGTCGAGGTGACCGGAAAGCCGGTGAGGCGCGCGAACTCGCGCAGCAGATGGCTCGCCTCCCTGCCGGAATTGATGATGCCGCCGCCCGAATAGATCACCGGCTTCTTGGCGTTGGCCAGCATGTCGACCGCGGCCTTGATCTTGTCGAGGTCGCCCTTGACCTTCGGCTTGTAGCTTTTCATCTGCACCGCCTTCGGCCCGACATAGGTGCCGGTGGCGAACTGCACGTCCTTCGGGATGTCGATCACCACCGGCCCAGGCCGGCCGTTCGCCGCGATGTAGAAGGCCTCGTGCAGCACGCGGGGAAGATCGTTCACGCTCTTCACCAGGTAATTGTGCTTGGTGCAGGGCCGCGTGATGCCGACCGTGTCGCATTCCTGGAACGCGTCGTTGCCGATCAGGTGCGTCGGCACCTGCCCCGTGATGCAGACCAGCGGGATCGAGTCCATCAGCGCGTCGGTCAGCCCGGTCACCGCATTGGTCGCGCCCGGTCCGGACGTCACCAGCACGCAACCCACTTTGCCGGTCGAGCGCGCATAGCCCTCCGCCGCGTGCACCGCGCCCTGCTCATGGCGAACCAGGATGTGGCGCAGCTTCTCCTGCTGGAACATGGCGTCATAGATCGGCAGCACCGCGCCGCCGGGGTAGCCGAAAATGTGCTCCACCCCTTGGTCGATCATGGCCTGGATCACCATCTCGGCGCCGGTCATTTGTTGGGTCATGGCTTGCTCCAGTCGGTTCTTCGGGCTCGTTTCGGCAACAAAAAAGGCCCCTGAAGGGCCCTGCACGCACCGCTTCGGTCACGGGTGGGGTCAACCACCCCCGGCGATGCGTGCGATACCTACGATAAGAATGTTGCGCAGCATTGGCTCAGCTCGACATTTCCTTGCGCGGGCTTATAAGCGCGCCCGGCGGGCTACGTCAAGCAGATTTAGCGCTCTATCGCAAGGTACAAGGGGGCTGGAGCCCGCGGTGAAGCTGTTTTCTCGCTGTAACGTGACTTGGTGGTCACCCTTTGGTGGGGTAGACTAGTCGCCGACTAGTCGGATCAATTCCATGCTTGATCGCAAGACGGGGAACTCCGGGCCGACAACCGTGGGCGCCTATGAAGCCAAAACCAAGTTCTCCGAATTGATCGCACGTGCCGAAAAGGGCGAGAGCTTCGTGGTGACCAAGAACGGGCGGCCGGTCGCGGAGATCAGGCCATCAAAGCAATTCGATCGCACCGCCGCTCGTCAAGCCATCGAGGAAATGCGCCGGTTTCGAGAGAAGCAGGGACCGCGCGTTTCCGATGAAGAGTCTCAGCGAAACTGGGAAATGCTCAAGCGCGAACTCGATGCTGAAGATGACGCATGGGATGACCAATGGGTCTCGTCGTCGACGCGTCGATAGCGATGGGCTGGCTTCTGCAGTCGCAAGTCAGCGATCTGGCAATCGCAGTAGAAGACCGCATCGCAACTGAAGATGGGTGGGTACCCGGTCATTTCGGTTTGGAGGTCGCGCGTTCATTGCGCCGCCAGGAGAGAGCCGGTCTGTTGACGCCCGACTTCGTCGACGCTGCATTGGCGCGATTGCGCAATTACCCTTTGAAGCAGGATATTTTCGATCGGTTCGGCAACCTTGAGGCAACTGTCAGGCTTGCGCGTCAGCATACCTTGCGTGTCGCCGACGCGGCCTACCTTGAGCTCGCGCTGCGTATCAATCTGCCGCTCGCGACGCGTGATCGGAAGCTCGCCGCCGCCGCGGCAAACGCCGGCGCCGCATTGTTCAAACCCTAGGCCGTACGCCTAAGACAGCGCCATCAGCAGGCCGGTGAACAGTTTCGCCCGCTGCGGCAGACTGTCGACCACGATGTGCTCCTGCAGCGTATGCGCCCCCGAACCGCAGACGCCCAGGCCGTCGAGCGAGGCGATCCCGAGCGCCCCGGTAAAGTTGGCGTCCGACCCTCCGCCGGAGCTTTCATGCGGCAG
>DATEKY010000660.1:0-2773 GCA_035277225.1 Xanthobacteraceae bacterium | reverse complement strand
CGCCGACCACCGACACACCGAGCGGCTGTCGCAACTCCGCGCCGGCGCCGTGGCCGAGCGCGATCGGCAACGCGCCGAAGATCGCCGCGAAGGTGGTCATCATGATCGGGCGGAAGCGCAGCAGGCAGGCCTCGCGGATCGCCGCCTCCGCGCCGACGCCGACACGGCGCCGCTCCAGCGCGAAGTCGATCATCATGATGGCGTTCTTCTTGACGATTCCGACCAGCATCACGATGCCGATCATCGCGATCACCGAGAGATCCATTTTGAACAGGATCAGCACCAGCAGCGCGCCGACGCCCGCCGACGGCAGGCCGGAGATGATGGTGATCGGATGAATGAAGCTCTCGTAGAGGATGCCGAGCACCACGAAGGCCGCGAACACCGCGGCGAGCACGAGGATGCCCTGCCCTTTCAGCGACTCCTGGAACACCTGGGCGTTGCCCTGGAATCCGGTGGTGATCGAAAGCGGCAGGTTGGACTCGCGTTCGATCTTGCGGATCGCATCGACCGCCTGCCCAAGTGACGTGCCGGGAACGAGGTTGAATGAGATCGTGACCGAGGGCTGCTGGCCCTGATGGTTGACCTGCAGCGGACCGACCCGCTGCTTCAGCCTGGTCACCGCGCTGATCGGGATCGAAAGCCCGTTCGGCGTGCCGGTGCCGAGCACGCCGCCGCCGGTGGTGACCGCGGACGTGGTGTTGGCGAGGCTGGTCTTGAGATAGATCTTCGACAGGCCGGTGGTGTCGGCCTGGAAATCAGGACGCGTCTCCAGGATGATCTGGTAGTCGTTGATCGGCGTATAGATGGTCGCGACCTGGCGGTTGCCGAACGCGTTGTAAAGCTCCTGGCGAATCTGATCGACCGAGATGCCGTAGAACGCCGCCTTCTCGCGATCGATCTCGATCTCGATCTCCGGGTTCTTGATGTAGAGGTCGCTGTTGACGTCGCGCAGGCCGGGGACTTCCTTGATCTTGGCCAGCATCTCGTCGGACACGCGATACAGCGTCTCGGTCTCGGTCGACTGCAGCGTGTACTGGAACTCGCCCTTCGCGATGCGTCCGCCCAGATTGATGTTCTGGATTTCGCGATAGTAGACCGCCATCCCGACGACGCTGCCGGTCATGCGGCGCAACCGTTGCAGCACCGGTCCGGACGGTCCGCGCTCCGCCTTCGGCTTCAGGCCGACGAACATGCGGCCGGTATTGTTGGTCGCGTTCGGCCCGCCGACGCCGACCGTCGAGTTGACGAAGGCGACCGCCGGATCTTTCCGGATCATGTCGGCGATCGCGTTCTGGCGATCGGTCATGCCGCGGAACGAGATGTCGGCCGGGCCTTCGACCGTCACCGAGATGAAGCCGGTATCCTCGACGGGAAAGAAGCCCTTCGGAATCACGACGTAGAGGTAGGCCGTGCCCGCCATCGTGCCGAGCGTCACCAGCAGGGTGACGAATTTGTACCGCAGCACCAGGTCGAGCGTCTTTTCGTAGCCCTTGAGCCACGAATTGAACATCCACTCGAACACGCGCAGCACGACGTTCTGCTTCTCGCCCTCGTGATGCGTGCGCAGCACGCGCGCACACAGCATCGGGGTCAGCGTCAGCGATACGAAGCCGGACACAATGATCGCGACCGAGATCGTGACGGCGAATTCGCGGAACACGCGCCCGACCATGCCGCCCATCAGCAGCACCGGAATGAAAACGGCGATCAGCGAGATGGTGATCGAGATGATGGTGAAGCCGATCTCGCGCGCGCCCTTGAGCGCCGCCTCGAACGGACGCATCCCGCCCTCGATGTGGCGGACGATGTTCTCCAGCATCACGATCGCGTCGTCGACCACGAACCCGACCGACAGCGTGAGCGCGAGCAGCGTCATGTTGTTGATCGAGAAATTGAAGGCGTACATCACCGCGCAGGTCGCGATCAGCGAGATCGGCACCGCCAGCGCCGGAATGATCGTCGCCGACACCGTGCGCAGGAACAGGAAGATCACCAGCACGACCAGACCGATCGCGATCAGCAGCGTCTCCTGCACGTCGTGCACGGATTCGCGCACCGAGATCGACCGGTCCATCATCACTTCCATGTTGATGGCGGCCGGGATCTGCGAGCGGTAGGCCGGGATGCGCTCCTTCACGGAATCGACGACCGCGACCGTATTGGCGTCCGGCTGGCGCTGGATGGCGAGCACGACCGAGCGGTTGCCGTTGAAGTAGCTTGCGATGCGGGTGTTCTCGACGCCGTCGATGACGTTCGCGATCTCGTCGAGCTTCACCGGTGCGCCGTTGCGGTAGGCGACGATGACCTTCTTGTAGTCCTCGGCCTTGCTCAGCGCGCCGGAGGCGGCGAGCGTGATGTTCTGCCGCTCGCCGGCGATCGTGCCGACCGGCGTATTGGAGTTGGTCTTGGCCAGCGCGGTGCGGATGTCTTCGAGCGAGATATTGCGTGCCGCTGCCGCAACCGGATCGGCCTGGACGCGCACGGCAAACTTCTGTCCGCCGTAGACCAGCACCTGCGCGACACCGGGCAGCTGCGAGATCTGCTGCGCCAGCACGGTCTGGCCGTATTCATCGACCGTCGACATCGGCAAGGTGCCGGAGTTGAGGCTGATGAACAGCACCGGGAAGTCGCCCG
Source organism: Xanthobacteraceae bacterium (assembly GCA_035277225.1). Classification (GTDB taxonomy): domain Bacteria; phylum Pseudomonadota; class Alphaproteobacteria; order Rhizobiales; family Xanthobacteraceae; genus PALSA-894. The sequence continues at coordinate 136 of DATEKY010000660.1, read as the reverse complement.
GGTTCACTTTGCGGAAGAACGGCGGCGTGGTCATTTCGACCGGCAGCCGCCGCGCCGCGACGGTCAGCGCGGTCTGCACGTCGAGCGCGGCGCCATCGATGTTGCGGTTGAGATCGAACTGCACCGTGATCGTGGT
>DATEKY010000659.1:0-2675 GCA_035277225.1 Xanthobacteraceae bacterium | reverse complement strand
GTCGACGGCAACGTCAAGGGCGTCGCCTTCCTGTTCAAGAAGAACAAGATCGATACTTTCATCGGTCACGGCCGCATCACCGCGCCGGGCAGGATCGAAGTGAAAGGCGCCGACGGCAAGACGCAGACGGTCGAGACGAAGAACATCGTGATCGCGACCGGTTCGGACGTGGCGCGGCTCAAGGGCATCGAGATCGACGAGAAGCGCGTCGTGTCGTCCACCGGCGCGCTCACGCTCGACAAGGTGCCGGCGAAACTGCTGGTGGTCGGCGCCGGCGTGATCGGGCTGGAGCTCGGCTCGGTGTGGCGGCGCCTCGGCGCGCAAGTGACCGTGGTGGAATTCCTCGACCGCATCCTGCCCGGCATGGACGCCGACGTGGCCAAGCAATTCCAGCGCATCCTGCAGAAGCAGGGCATGACGTTCAAACTGTCCTCCAAGGTCACCGCGATCGATACGTCGGGCAAGACGCTGAAGGCGAGCGTGGAGCCGGCGGCCGGCGGCGCTGTGGAAACCATCGAGGCCGATGTTGCACTCGTCTCGATCGGGCGCGTGCCCTACACCGAAGGCCTCGGCCTTGCCGAGCTCGGCGTCGCGATGGAGCGCGGCCGCATCGTCACCGACGCGCACTTCGCCACCAACGTCGCCGGCCTCTACGCGATCGGCGACGTGATCGCCGGGCCGATGCTGGCGCACAAAGCCGAGGACGAAGGCGTCGCGGTCGCGGAGATTCTCGCCGGCCAGGCCGGCCACGTGAACTACGACGCGATCCCGAACGTGATCTATACGTTCCCGGAAGTGGCCTCGGTCGGCAAGACCGAGGAAGAGCTGAAAGCGGCCGGCGCCGCCTACAACGCGGGCAAGTTTCCCTTCACGGCGAACGGCCGCGCCAAGGTGAACCACACCACCGACGGATTCGTGAAGATCCTCTCCGATGCCAAGACCGACCGCGTGCTCGGCGTGCACATCGTCGGTGCCGACGCCGGCACCATGATCACCGAGGCGACCATCGCGATGGAATTCGGCGGCTCGGCAGAAGACATCGCGCGCACCTGCCACCCGCATCCGACCTTGTCGGAGGCGGTAAAGGAGGCGGCGCTGGCGGTGGGCAAACGCGCGATTCATATGTGAGGTCATCCCTCCCCTGAAAAGGGGAGGGTGGCGCCGAGCTTGCGAAGCGCCGGGTGGGGTCATTCGACGCAGTCCCCCACCCGGCTCGCTTGCGCTCGCCACCCTCCCCCGCAAGCGGGGGAGGGATTAAGATCATTCCATGCGCCGCGTTCTCAAACCGCTGCTGATCCTGCTCGCGCTCGTCTTCCTGTTCGAGGCGTGGCTGTGGGAACACTTGCGCCCGATCGTGGCGTGGGTGGTCGGGCTGGTCCGCTGGGACCGGCTGAAGGCGCGGCTCGTCGCCGCGATCGAGCATCTGCCGCCCTACCCGACCCTGCTCGTCTTCCTCATCCCGGTCGTGCTGCTGTTTCCCTTGAAGCTGCTCGGCCTGTGGATGCTGGCGCACGGCTCATGGCTCGGCGCCATGGCGGTCCTCGCACTGGCAAAAGTCGTCAGCATGGGCGTGACGGCCTTCATCTTCGAGCTGACGCGGCCGAAGCTGCTGCAGCTCGCCTGGTTCCGCTGGTTCTACGAGCACATGCTGGTGTGGCTGGCGAAAGCGCATGCGCTGATCGATCCGATCAAGGCCGCCGTCAAGCGTCGCATGCGCAAGCTGTTCTGGCTGATGAAGCCCGGCCGCCCGGGACGCTTTTTCCGCCGCATCGCACGCATCCGCCGCCGCATGCAGGCGCAGCCGGCGGAATAGCGGCCTGGACGTTTAGTGGTGCCCGCCCTTCGAGAACATCGCCTCGAAGAAATGCGTGACATCGTGCGGGAAGGTCGGCAGCACGAAGCCCGTCGTGGTGAACAGAATCCCGATCAACCCGATACCGATCGCCGCCCATGCGAGCGCGACCATTCCGGTGATGACCGCGGCCGACGCCAGCACGATTCCGATCTGGAAGGCCGCCGAGGCAAATTCGAAATTGTGGTACTTGTTGAACTGAAGGTCGCGTTCTTTCTCTTTTTCCTGCGCGCGCCGCATCAGCTCCACCGTTCCCTCGCCCTTGCCGTTGCCGGCCTCCGGCTCGGAGCGGTAGCGCGCTGCGGTCTTCTCCCACTCGCCGATCTGCTTGCTGAGTGCGGCCTTGCGCGCTTCGTCAGGCGTGGTTGCGGCTTCGATCTTGGCGGCCTCGCTTTGCACCAGCGTGAATGTGCGACGAATGGTCTTCGCCTGCATGAAATTCCACAGATTCGAGGCTTCGATCTGGAGGTTCAAGGCCTCCGTCTGCGAGGCCTTGCCGAAGGTCTCGGAGAACGCGAGGAACAGCGCCAGCACCGAGATGATCAGCGCGATCTTCTTGTTGTCTCCGCCCCCGTGCGCCGCATGCTGCGCGTGCTCGGCATGCTCGAGATTTTCGTGCGGCCCAGCCATCGTCGTCCCCCAGGTTGGTCGATGGCGCGACGTTGCGCCGAAGTCCCGATGCGCCGCAAGGGGGCTGTGCAAACCGTCGTGGCGTTGTCACGAAAAAGCCCGGACCGTTGGCCCGGGCTTTTCCTGGAGGTCGCGCGGCTGGTGAGGGCCGGGCATTTCGCCGAGCCTACGCGCGCGGGTGAGCGCTCCGGTA
>DATEKY010000658.1:0-2841 GCA_035277225.1 Xanthobacteraceae bacterium | reverse complement strand
GGCGCGATGGCCCTTGTCGACGTCGCCGTAGTTGAGACCGTAGTTGTGGCACGCGGTGTACATGCCGGCGCGGCAGCGCTTGCACTGGCCGCAGCCGGCGTGAATCTCGACCGTCACGCGCTGGCCGATCCTGTACTCGTCCACGCCCGGTCCGAGCGCCGCCACCGTGCCCATGTATTCGTGGCCCGGCGTCCAGTTCTTGTTGAACGGCATGCCGCCCTGGATCGAGGCGGGCGGGCCGTGCCAGATGATTTCGAGATCGGTCGCGCAGATCGCCACCGCATCGATGCGCACCAGCACCTCGGCGCGCTTCGGCACCGGCACCGGCTTGTCGGTGAATTTGAGTTCGCCCGGATCGCCGAGCACCCATGCCTTCATGGTGTCGGGCACGGGCATGCTTGCGCTGGTCTTCACGCCGTCCGGTGCGTACATCGTTGGCTCCTGATCAGTCTTATCGCGTGAATTCTTATTGTGCGTGGGTACGAGAGCCCGGTCCGCCCATCTCGGCGGAGAGGGCGCGCACGGCCGAGATGACTTCCTCGCGCACTAGGGTTAGGTGCGCGTCGCTCGCCCGCATGGTCGGCGTCGAGGCGCTGATCGCGCCGACGACGGCGCCGTTGTGATCGCGGATCGCAGCGCCGACGCAGATCACGCCGGGCTGATACTCCTCGTCGTACATCGCGTAGCCGTTGCGCCGCACGTGGCGCAGCGCCTCGAGCAGGTCCGGCCACTCCGTGATGGTCTTCGGCGTAAAGCGCGCCAGGCCGTGCGCGAGCACGCGGCGCATGTCGTCCTCGGGCAGCCAGGCGAGCATCGCCTTGCCGGTCGCGGTCGCGTGCGGCGCGTCCGTCCGGCCGAGCGTGCCGGTATCGACCCGAACCGGATGGCGCGACTCGCGCTTGGCGACCTTCATCATGGCGTCGCCCTGCAGCACCGCGAGGTGGACGGTCTCGCCGGTCTTCTCGTTGATCTGCGCGAGCAGCGGTGCGGCGCGCGCCGGAAGATCGACGGTGAGGCAGGCATTGCTGAGAAACAGAATGCGCGCGCCCAGCGCGTAGGTGCGCCGCACCGGGACCTTGGCGACATAGCCGCGATTGACCAGGGTCGAGAGCAGATGATGGCAGGTCGAGATGTTGAGCCGGGTGCGCTGCGAGAGCTCGGTCAGCGAGCACTCGCCGCCGGCCTCGGCGATCGCCTCGAGCAGGCGCATCGCGCGGTCGACCGACTGGATGCTGTGGCGCTCGGCACGTGGGGTCTCGATCGCCGGGCTGGGAATGACCGGCGCCGCCCGCCGGCTTGCGGTCCTGTCGTCCAAGGCTGTTCCCCGCTGAATTCTTGAAGCGGCGCAAGGAAATAGTCGGGACCAGCTCAAGTCAAGCGCAATATGAAATGGCGAACATTAATTTCGTGGGCTGAAACTGAGGCTTTCGGGATCAAGCGCTTGCTGCCCGCATCCTTCGGTCAAGCCGCGCCGCATAGCGCGAGAGCCCGAAGCAGAGCGACCAGAACACCAGCGCGGCGAACAGATAGCCGGTGTCGCGCACCTGGTCGCCGATCAGCCATTCGGGATCGGCGAAGGCGATCTGCAGCACGGCGAGGAATTCGGTGAGGCCGATCACCAGCACGACGGTGGTCTCCTTGATGATCGAGACGCAGGCATTGATCATGCCGGGCATCACGATGCGCACCACCTGCGGCAGCACCACGAGCAGGGTCATGCGCCAGTAGCTTAAGCCCAAGCTGCGCGCGGCCTCGTGTTGGCCGGCCGGGATCGCCTGCAGTCCGCCGCGGAACACTTCCGCGAAGACCGCGGCGTTGAACAGCGTGAACGCAATGAGCGCGCGCAGGAGCTTGTCGGAGGTGAAGCCGGCCGGCGCGAACAGCGGGAACATCACCACGGCGAGGAACAGCACGCCGATCAGCGGCAGGCTGCGCCACAGCTCGATGAAGCCGGCGCAGGCCCAGCCGATCACCGGCATGGCGCTGCGGCGGCCGAGCGCGAGCATGAGACCGACGGGGATTGCGGTCGCGATCGACCAGAGCGCGATCAGGACGTTGAGCATCATGCCGCCCCAGTCGGAGGTCGGCACCGTTTTGAGCCCGAACACGCCGCCGGCGAGCAGGGGCGCGGCGATTAGCGGCAACGCGCAGAGCAGCAGCAGTCCGACGAGCCGGCGCGTCGCGAACGCGATGACGATCACCGCTATGGCAAACAGTGCGACGGCATCGATGCGCCAGCGCTCGGGCGCAGGGTAGGGGCCGTACATCAGTTGGGAGAAGCGGATGCGGACGAACACCCAGCAGGCCGCATCGTGGCCCTCGCAGGCGCGCGCCGAGTTACCGCTCCAGATAGCGTCGATCAGCGACCACTGGATCAACTCGGGCAGCGTGCGCGCGAGCAGGACCAGTACCAGGATCGTGAGCACGAGGTTGAGCGGTGTCGCCACGCAGCTTCTGGCGAATGCCGCGAGCTTGCCCATTCAGCGCTCCACCAGCTGGACGCGGCGGTTCAACAGATTGATCGCGGCGCCGATCGCGACCCCGATCAGCGCGTAGCTCGCCATGGTGACGAGCATCACTTCGAGCGGCTGGCCGGTCTGGTTCAGCACCGTGCCGGCGAACACCAGCATCAGGTCGGGATAGGCGATAGCCGCGGCCAAGGAAGAATTCTTTAGCAGCACGATGTACTGCGTGCCGAGCGGCGGCAGCATCACGCGCAGCGCCAGCGGGATCACGATGAAGCGGTTGATGGCGCCGCGGCGAAAGCCGACCGCGCGCGCCGCATCGATCTGCCCGGCCGGCACGGCGCGGATGCCAGAGCGCACGATCTCGGCGATGTAG
>DATEKY010000657.1:0-4235 GCA_035277225.1 Xanthobacteraceae bacterium | reverse complement strand
CGTCGCGGCCCACTGCGGCCAGGAGAACAGTCCGCGCTCATAGAGCGTGAGCGTCATCGCGAAGGCCTGCGCCTCCCACGGCTCGCGGAACACCGGACCTTCGGCGTCGCACGGAATGCCCGGGATCGCAGCGCGCGCCGCCGTTGCGGCATCCATCACGCCGGCTCCAGGTACGGCTCGAACGCGTCGATCGACACCTTCACCGTCGGGTCGGCGTCGGCACCCCACAATTCGGCCGAGTCGAACACCACCGTGTAAAGCCACTGCGGATTCTCGCCCGCCTCCATCGAGGCCGAATCCGGAAACACATGGCAGCCATGGTCGCGCTCGATCACGCCGACATGGCCGCGCACATACCGCGGCAGGCGCGTGTGGGTCACCGGGTTGATGTTCTTCGCGCGCACCCGGTCGCCGGCCTTGAACTTCGCCGACGCCGGCGCCGGCCGGGTGAACGTGCCGCGCACCATGATGCGCTCGACGTCATCGCGCGTGAACTTGCCGCGCTTCGGCGCCTTCGTTTGCTTCAGCGCATGGCCGGCCTTCACCTCGTCGGCCGCGACGAAGCCCTTGTCGACCAGCAGGTCTTCCAGCCCGAGCAGCCATTTCTTGTAGTAGGAACTCGAGAGATAAACGTGCGGCGGCAGCGACTCGCGATAGAAACGCGATGTGTCGATGTTGAACGCGCCGGCCGCGCCCATCGCGCGCACCAGCGCCATCACGCGGCTCTCCCATTCGGCATGAAACACCGGCTCGTTCGGCTCGATCTCGACCTTGCCGAAGCCGTCCATGCCGCCCATGTCGTGCACGCCGTTCATGACGGCGCGCCCGGCGTTTTCGGGAATCCGGTGCCGATCATCGAATCGCGCGTGACCAGTTCGGCAAGCTGCGCCTCGCTCCAGCCCTCGGTGCCGGCGGGCCGCATCGGAAGCACGAGGAAGCGTGTCTCGGCGGTCGAGTCCCACACGCGGATATCGGTCTCCTTCGGCAGCGCGATGCCGAGATCGGCGAGCACGCCGCGCGGGTCCTTCACGGCGCGCGAGCGGTACGGCGCCGCCTTGTACCAGACCGGCGGCAGGCCGAGCACTTCCCATGGATAGCAGGAGCACAGCGTGCACACGACCATGTTGTGCCGCTGCGGCGTATTCTCGACCGCGACCAGATGGTCGCCGGTGCGCGCCACGTGGCCGAGCGTGGCGATTGCCTTCGTGGCGTCCTTGAGCAGCGCCTGCTTGAACGCCGGGTCGCTCCAGGCCTTGGCGATCACCTGCGCGCCGTTGTGCGGGCCGATCTTGGTCTCGTAGGCCTCGATGATGGCATCGAGCGCCGCCGGCTCGACATAGCCCTTTTCGGTCAGGATCGATTCGAGCGCGCGCACGCGGATCTGCATCTCCGACAGTTCCGAGCCGTGCTCGTGATCATGGTGATGGTCATGATCGTCGTGGTCGTGATCGTGCGCCATGCGGGGCTCCGTTTTGCGCTAGTATATAGCATGTCGTTCGCCTATTTCACCGCCCTTGCCGACCGGATCGACCGCCTCAATACGGCGATCGGGCGCGCGGCCGCGTGGTGCGCGCTGGCGATCGTGTTGCTCGGATTTGCCGTCGTGCTGCTGCGCTATGTTCTGGGCGTCGGCTCGATCTGGTTGCAGGAGTCGATCCTCTACGCGCACGCCGCGTTGTTCCTGCTCGCCGCCGCCTGGACCCTGAAGGAAGGCGGGCATGTGCGGGTCGACGTGTTTTATGCCCACGCGGCGCCGCGCACCAAGGCGTGGATCGACCTCTTCGGCGCGCTGTTCCTGCTGCTGCCGTTTGCCTTGGCGATCGCCTGGTTCTCGCTCCCCTATGTGGAGCGCTCCTGGGCGATCCTCGAGCGCTCGCGCGAGACCAGCGGGTTGCCGCTGGTGTTTCTGCTGAAGACGCTGATCCCGGCGTTCGCGCTGCTGCTGGCGTTGCAGGGCGTGGCGCAGATCATTCGCGCGGTCGGCCGGCTTGTCCCTCCCCCGCTTGCGGGGGAGGGTGCCGAGGACCGCAGGTCCGAGGCGGGTGGGGGCTGATGCCGCTTCCCGAGCTCCTCGCGGTCCTGATGGTCGTCGCGGTCTGCGGCCTGCTGTTCGCCGGCTACCCGGTCGCGCTCACGCTCGGTGGCGTCTCGCTCGCCTTCGCGGCGCTCGGCCACATCACTGGCGCGATGGACATCGGCCTCATCTACGCGCTGCCGCAACGCATCTTCGGCGTGATGACCAACACCGTGCTGCTCGCGATCCCGCTGTTCATCTTCATGGGCGTGATGCTGGAGCGCTCCCGCATCGCCGAGGATCTGCTCGAGACGATGGGCCGCCTGTTCGGCGCGTTGCCGGGCGGCCTCGGCATTTCGGTCGTGCTGGTCGGCGTGCTGCTCGCCGCCGCCAAGGGCGTGGTCGGCGCGACCGTGGTCACCATCGCGCTGATCACGCTGCCGACCATGCTGCGTCACGGCTACGACAAGCGCCTCGCCGCCGGCACGGTGGCGGCAACCGCAACGCTGGCGCAAATCCTGCCGCCCGCGACCGTGCTGGTGCTGCTCGGCGATCAGCTCAACAATTCGTTCCAGGCGGCGCAACTCGCGAAGGGCATCTTCGCGCCGGAGTCGGTTTCGGTGAGCGACCTGTTCGCCGGAGCGCTGGTCCCCGGGCTGACGCTTGTTGCGCTCTACCTGCTGTTCCTCGCCGCGGTCGCGCTGCTGCGCCCGTCCGCGGTGCCGCCGATCCCGCCCGATCCGGCCGCGCCGCACGGCTTCGCGCTCGTCGCACAGGTCGCCGGGGCCATGGTCGCGCCGGTGTTGCTGATCGTCGTGGTCCTCGGCTCGATCCTGATCGGGCTTGCGACGCCGACCGAGGCGGCCGCCGTCGGCGCTGTCGGCGCGATCCTGCTGGCGGCGCTGCGGATCAAGGGTGCGGCGCGCTGGCCGGCCTATTCCGGCGTCGTCGGCTTCCTCGCCCTGATCGCGCTGCGCGCGACGATCCCGCAGACGCTCCTCATGGCGCTGATGCTCGCTGTCGCGGGCGGACTCGTGTTTGCCGTCCATCAGGTCTGGCGCGCCGGCTACCTCGCGCCGACCGTCACCAAGACCACGCAGATGACCTCGATGATCTTCGCGATCCTGATCGGCGCCACGCTGTTCAGCCTGGTGTTCCGCGGGCTCGGCGGCGACGACATGGTACATCGCGCACTCGCCAACCTGCCGGGCGGCGCCGCGGGCGCGATCCTCGCCGTGATGCTGGCAATGTTCCTGCTCGGCTTTGTGATGGACGCCTTCGAGATCATCTTTGTGGTGATCCCGATCGTCGCGCCGCCGCTGCTCGCGATGCCCGGCGTCGATCCCATTTGGCTCGGCATCATGATGGCGGTGAACCTGCAGACCTCCTACATGCATCCGCCGCTCGGGCCGACGCTTTTCTTCCTGCGCGGCGTCGCGCCGCCGGAAATCACCACGCGGCACATCTATGTCGGCATCATCCCGTTCGTGCTGATCCAGCTTTTCGCTCTCGTAGTGCTGTGGTTCGTGCCGGGGCTTGCGACGTGGCTGCCGCGGATGCTGTATGGGGGCTGACGCTCCGCTGTCATTCCGGCCGAGCGGAGCGAGGGCCGGAATCCATAACCACGAACCCTTCGGTGTCGCTCCTTCCGTGCGATATCGATAGGATTGTGGTTATGGATTCCGGGCTCGCCGCTGCGCGGCGCCCCGGAATGACGACAAGGACACGCGTGATGAAAGCCAGCGAAATGTTCGATCTGACCGGCCGCGTCGCGCTGGTCACCGGCGCGTCGAGCGGGCTCGGCGTGCGCTTCGCCGAAGTGCTGGCGGCGAACGGCGCCAAGGTCGTGCTGGTCGCGCGGCGCGCCGACCGGCTCGAGGCGCTGAAGCAGAAGATCGAGGCCGCCGGCGGGCAGGCGATCGCGGCGGAGGCCGACGTGCTCGACCGCGCCGCGATGGTGTGCGCGTTCGACGCCGCCGAGAAGGCCTTCGGCACAGTGACGATCCTCATCAACAATGCCGGCGTCACGCACGCGGACCGCGTCGCCGAGATGCCGGAAGAGACCTGGCGCCGCGTCACCGGCACCAATCTCGACGCGGTGCTCTACTGGGCGCAGGAGGCCGCGCGCCGCATGATCGCCGCCAGGAAACAGGGCGCGATCGTCAACATCGCCTCGATCCTCGGCTACGGCGTCTCCAAGGGCGTCGCGGCCTATTCGGTC
>DATEKY010000656.1:0-3480 GCA_035277225.1 Xanthobacteraceae bacterium | reverse complement strand
CGGGCGCGATGCGGTCGCGGGCCGGGTTGGGCGGCGGCGGCGCGCCCGGGGCGGAATAGTCGGTCTTCGGCGCCTTCTTGCCGTCGGGGCCGGCGTAGGTCGCCTCGAGATCGATGATGTCGCGCAGGAACACCTTTCCTTCGTTCAGCTCGTCGCGCCAGATGATGATCGCCTGGAAGGTGAGCGGGCTTTCGCAAAGCCCTGCGATCATCGCCTCGCGGCCGGCCTCGATGCGCTTGGCGATCGCGATCTCGCCCTCGCGCGACAAGAGCTCGACCGAGCCCATTTCGCGCAGATACATGCGCACGGGATCGTCGGTGCGCTCGCCCGGCTCGGATTTCTTGGTCTCGGTGACGGACTTGCTCGACGTCTCGACCAGATCGCCGCCGGCATCATCATCATCGTCGTCGTCTTCCTTGTCCTCTTCCTCGCCGGCCTCCTCGGACTCCACGACGTTGATGCCCATCTCGTTGAGCATCGCGAGCACGTCCTCGATCTTCTCGGAGGTGACCTCCTCGGACGGGAGAACGCCGTTGAGCTGCTCGTAGGTGACGTAGCCGCGCTTCTTGGCGTTCTTGATCATCTTGCGGACGGCGGCATCCGACAGGTCGAGCAACGGCGAATCCGAGGTCTCGCCGTCCTTGTCGGCCGGCGTCACCGCCGGCTGCGCGGCTCCGCCCTTGGCGGCGCCGGCCTTGATGGCGAGCGCCTTGATCGCCTCGACGTTGCTCATCGGCGGCTTGGCCGTTGGAGGCTTCGCGCTCTTGCCGGGTGACGGAGCGGCCGCCGCAGGCTTTGCGGCCGGCTTGGCCGGCGCGGCCTTGGCGGCGGGCCGGGGCGCCGGTTTCGGCGCGGGCTTCTTTGCGGGAGCGGGCTTAGCCTTTGATTTTGCTGCAGTCTTCGATGCCATAACAATCCTCTTCGCCGCCCGAAGGCGCGGCGGACAGCCAGAAGGGCAGCGCGCGCCAAATGCGCCACCCGAACGAATCGCGGCCGGCAGTGTGGATAGGGCGCATTAAGCCCGAATTAACCCTGCTCAACCAGCCAAAAACGCCGAACTTCCCCCAGCGTCAACGCGCCTGACGCGGAAAAAGTCCCCCTACCCTATGCGTGGAGTCTCGGTCTTCCCTCGCGCATGATCTTGTCCGAAAATCGGTACCTACCCGCTTTTTCGGGGTCATACGTTCAGAAAGTCCTTACCGGCCGCCCGGACGAGGCGCCGAACCCATCGATCAGCGCCTCCGCGCCCTCCAGCGCCGCCAGCCGGGCCTGGATATCCCGCAACCAGGCGAGATTTTCCTCGCTCGGCTCCGATCCCAAGGCCTGCTCGGCATCTTTGAGCTCCTTATGTAACGTCCGCGACTTGCGATGCAAGCTGACAACGTGCGTCCACCAGAGCGTGACGTCGTCCTCGGCGGTCCCCTCCCGCGCCGGCCAATCCGACGGATGCGTGATCCCGTGCTCGACGCGGGCGAGCAGCGCGCCGAGGTCACGCGCGCTGATGGCAGCGCGCATCGCGGCCGGCGTCAGCGGGTGTTCGGAGGCTGCCGCGTCCAGAATGGCGGCGCGCAGCCGGTCCCCGTCCGGATGGCGAAACTCGAGCGCGGCCAGCTCCTCGGCATGCGTGTCGAGCAGCCAGGGATGATTGATCACCGCCTGCAGGATCAGCGCCTCGCGCGTCGGCAGCGACGTGCGGTTGCCGCGCACGATCGAGCTCCTGGCCAGATCGACGCTCGGGCGCCCGAGCGCCTCCTGCGGCGAGGGCCTGCGGCCGCGCTTCTTCCACGCGTCCTGCCTGCCGCTGCCGCGGTTCTCCCAACGGCGGACTTGCTGCTCGGCGCGGACCGGCGCGAACAGGGCGGCGACGCGCTCCTCCAGATCCTGGCGGTAATACTTGCGCACCGACGGATCGGCGATCGCGTTGGTGACTTCCGCGACGCGCCGGTCGAGCCCCGCGCGCCGTTCCGGCGTGTCGAAGCCGCCGCCTTCGGTCTCGCGCTGCCACAGCATTTCGGCGAGCGGGCGCGCCGATGCGATCACCTCGCTCACCGCCTCGCGCCCGCCCGAGCGCGCGAGATCGTCCGGGTCCTGCCCATCGGGAAGGATCGCGAACTTGAGCGACTTGCCCGGCTGCACGTGAGGCAGCGCCAGATCGACCGCGCGGTAGGCCGCGCGCCGGCCCGCACCGTCGCCGTCGAAGCAGAGCACCGGCTCGTCGGCCATCTTCCACAACAGCGCGAGCTGCTCTTCGGTCAGCGCCGTGCCGAGCGGCGCGACCGCGGCCTCATAGCCCGCCGTCACCATCGCGATGACGTCGACGTAACCTTCGACCGCAACCACGGTCGCGCCCTGGTGCGCTGCCTGCCGCGCCGCCGCGATGTTGTAGAGCGTCGCGCCCTTGTGGAAGAGCGTCGTTTCGTTCGAGTTCAGGTATTTCGCCGGCGCATCCTTGTCGAGCGCGCGCCCGCCGAACGCGATCACGCGCCCGCGCAGATCGGTGATCGGAAACATCACGCGATCCCGGAAGCGATCGTATGGCACCGGAATGTCGTCGCCGTGCACCAGCAGCCCGGCCTCGATCATGTCCTCGGCGGAAACGCCCTGTGCGCCGAGCGCTTCCTTCAGCGCGAAGCGCTCGCCCGGCGCATAGCCGATGCGGAAGCGCAACTGCGTCTTCGGCTCGATGCCGCGATCCGCCAGATAGCCACGCGCCTTGGCGCCGGCGCGCGACTGCAATGTCGCCTCGAAGAACTTCGCCGCGAGCTCGATCACGTCGTGCAGCGTCTTGCGCCGCTCTTCGCGCGCCTCGGCTTCGGGCGTCACGCGCGGCAGCGGCACGCCCGCCATCGAGGCCAGCCGCTCGACCGCTTCGGGGAAGTTCACCCCTTCGGTCTGCATCACGAAGTCGAAGATGTTGCCGTTCTTCTGCGACGAGAAATCGAACCACGCCTGCTTCTGATCATTCACGAAGAAGGACGGCGTTTTTTCCTTGTTGAAAGGAGAAAGCCCCTTCCACTCGCGTCCGGCCTTCTTGAGTGTTACGCGGCGACCCACGACGTCCGAGACCGGAAGCCGGGCTTTCAGGTCTTCGAGGAACTCAGGCGAAAAACGCATGGTGATTCGGGGCCTTGCTGCCCAATCATAACCAATAGCCGGGCGCGATCATGGACGCCCGGCGCGGCGCGCCTTGTCCCGGCTATTCACAGGGGTACGGGAGGAAACTATCCCCCGCTGAGCAGCTTCTTCACCGCGGCACTGGCCTTGCCGGTGTCGAGCTTGCCGGCATAGCGCTCCTTGATCGCCGCCATCACGCGGCCCATGTCTTTCATCGCGGTCGCGCCGGTTTCCTTCACCAGAGCCGCAACCGTGTCGACGATCTCGTTGTCCGACATCTGCTTCGGCAGATATCCCGAAATGATGTCGATCTCGCCCTGCTCCTGCGCCACCAGGTCGGCGCGGCCGCCCTTCTGATAAAGCTCG
>DATEKY010000655.1:0-4862 GCA_035277225.1 Xanthobacteraceae bacterium | reverse complement strand
CGCCGTAGCGCGCGCGGATCGCGTCGGCCTGCGCGCGCCAGGCCGCGACCCGCGCGGCGTCTTCGGCGTGGCTCGCAAGCCATCGCTCGACTGCGGCGCGGCGGTCCGCCGCCAGTTCGCCGTCGACATAGGCGTGCAGTTCTTCTTCGGTTACGGGTGGTTCACGATCGATCATCGCTGCTCACCTATTTCACGCGCCGTAGCGGCGGGCGCTCGCCGTCGAGGTAGGCCTTGATCTGCGCACGCGCACGCGCGAGACGCGACATCACCGTTCCAATCGGCACGCCCTGCACTTCGGCCACCTCGCGATAACTCAAGCCCTCAAGCACCACGAGCAACAGCGCGACGCGCTGATCCTCCACCAGCGAGGCAAGCGCACGCGCGATATCGCGCGCGCCACCCTCCGAGCCCGACGCATCGGGGACATCGTTGTCCTCGATCGGGGAAATCACCGGCCGGCGCGCGAGCGAACGCAAACGGTTGCGGTTCAGGTTGGTCAGGATCGTGTAGAGCCAGCTCCTGATGTCACCGCCGTGGAACAGATGCTCGGAACGCAACGCGCGCACCAGCGTGTCCTGCACCAGATCGTCTGCCGCCTCGGCATCGCGCGTCAGCGCGCGCGCGTAGCGGCGCAGCGCCGGGATCGTCGCCTGGATGCCCTGACGAAATCCGCTCACAGTTCGCCCTCTGCCGCGGCGGCGCTTGATGCCGGCACGCGGTGCCTCGCACGTCGGAAAACACCACCCATCTGCCTGATATTCCCTGATTCTCCGGCGCTTGTGACGGTCCGATCCGGCTGCTTGCTGGCCCTTTGGCCCTATGCCATAGGAAACGGCCGCCGCAGACGCGGCGCCCGGGGAAAAGCATGGCGGATGCCACGGCTCTGATGCGCGGCAAGCGCGGCCTGATCATGGGGGTGGCGAACAACCGTTCGATCGCCTGGGGCATCGCCAGGGCCGCGCATGCGCATGGCGCCGAGCTCGCCTTCACGTATCAGGGCGACGCGCTGAAGAAGCGGGTGGAGCCGCTTGCCGCGGAGGTCGGCGGGCTCGTCGTCGGCCATTGCGACGTGACCGACGAGGCCTCGCTCGATGCGGCGTTCGCCGCCGTGAAGGAGAAGTGGGGCGCGCTCGATTTCGTGCTGCACGCCATCGCCTTCTCCGACAAGGACCAGCTGGTCGGACGGTACGTCGATACGACGGCTGAGAACTTTTCGAAAACGCTCGCGATCAGCTGCTACTCGTTCACCGCGGTCGCGCAACGCGCCGAGAAGATGATGCCGAACGGCGGCGCGCTGCTCACCCTCACCTATTACGGCGCCGAGAAATGGATGCCGCACTACAACGTGATGGGCATCGCGAAGGCGGCGCTGGAAGCCTCGGTGATGTATCTCGCGGCCGATCTCGGTTCGAAGAACATCCGGGTCAATGCGATCTCGGCGGGACCGATCAAGACACTTGCGGCCGCTGGCATCGGCGACTTCCGCTATATCTTGAAATGGAACGAGTTCAACGCGCCGCTGCGCCGCACGGTGACGATCGAGGAGGTCGGCAACGCCGGCGTCTACCTGCTCTCCGACATGTCGCGCAGCGTCACCGGCGAGGTGCATCACGTCGACGCCGGCTATCATATCGTCGGCATGAAGAACCCGTTGGCGCCCGACATCGGCCAGCTCTACGACTAGTTCGCGCCATCCGATGGAACGGCTCAGCGCGCAGGACCGGCGCTTTGATGAACGGCTGCGATGAGCACGCCCCTCCTCTATTACATCCGCCACGGCGAAACCGACTGGAACGCCGAGTGGCGCCTGCAGGGGCAGCGCGACATTCCGATCAACGCGCGCGGGCGCATCCAGGCGCGCCGCTGCGGCGAGATCCTGCGCGACCTGCTGGCGCGCGACGCGATCGATGCGGCGCAGCTCGATTTCGTGTCGAGCCCGCTCGGACGTGCGCGGGAGACGATGGAGCTGCTGCGCGCCGCGGCCGGGCTCGAAGCAGGCGGCTACCGGCAAGAGCCGCGGCTCGCGGAAATCTCCTTCGGGCAATGGGAGGGGTTCACGATCGCGGAGCTGCGCCAGCGCTGGCCTGCCGCAGTCGAGGAGCGCGAGCGCGACAAATGGGGCTTCGCGCCGCCCGAGGCGGAAAGCTACGCCACGATGTCGATCCGCATTCGCCAATGGTACGATACGCTCACGCGCGACACGGTCGCGGTCGCGCATGGCGGCACGCTGCGCGGGCTGATCGTGCAGCTCGGCATCGCGTCGGCGCAGGAAGCGCCGTTCCTCGATATCGCGCAGGGCGTCGTCTACCTGATCCAGCCCGGCCGCATGACCCGCTACGCGTGATCGAAGCGCGCAAGCGCGGGCTATTGGTGAAGCATGATCTTGTCCGAAAACCGGCACCCACTTTTCGGGATCATGCTTTAGGCCAAGGCCAGCACCACCACGCGCGGCGACAGGCCGTAGCGCAGAGCGACGACGCGGCCGCTGCGGGTCACCGCCTCGCGCCGGCCAAGATCGACCTCGATGTCGCGAAATTCGAGGAACACGCGCTCGAGCGGGTAGACCGCCTTGTAGACCGCTTCCTTGGCGGCGAAGAGGAGTTTTCCGCGCAGCGGGTCGTCGGCGATCTTGCCCAGTTCGGTTGGCGTCGCGATCAGTTCGAGCATGTCCGGCGGCAGCATCACGGCGGGTTCGACATCGATCCCGACGGAGCCGATGTCGCGCTGCCGTCCGACCGCCGCGACCGCAACCTCGTCATCGTGCGCCAGCGAGCCGGCAATCCCGGCAGGCCAGGCCGGCGCACCGGACGCGCTCTTCGGCAGCGGCGCGCGCGGGTGTCCAAGCTGCGCCAGGAGTGCGCGCGCCACGATGCGCGCCGCGCCGCTCGCCCGCCGCGCCCCGACGACGGTCGAGGCAATCGAGACCGCCTCCTCGCCAAGCAGCGCCTCTTCGTCGCCAGGCGAGATCAGGCGGTGGCCGATCAGCAGTCCGGGCGGCGCCAGCGCATCCAGCTCGCGCTGAAGCAACGGATCGACCGACGTCACAGCGCCAGTTCCGCGATGACTTCGCCGTCCTCGTCGCTGCCGACTTCGACGAAGCCGAAGCTCGCGTAGAACGGCCTGGCGACCGGGTTGTCGGGCATGTAGCCGATCGAGACCGTCTTCATCCGCGGGATCGCCTTGATCTCGTCCAGCGCGCGGCTCAATGCGGCGCGCCCGTATCCCTTGTCCTGATACTTGCGGTCGATCATGAAGCGATAGATCGTCGCCCTGCGCGATCCATCCCTCTTCTTCTGCACGTCGTACATCAGGAAGCCGACGACGCGCTTGCCGGCATAGATCGCGCGCGGACGGGCGTCGGGATCGAATTTGGACTCGGCGATCGAATAGAGATTGCTCGCGACGAGGTCCTCTTGCTCCGCGTCGAGCCTGAGCGCGATCACGTCGCGCCAGTTGTCTTCCGTGACATCCTTGAGCCTGACGTCATCGCGCATTCTTCGCCGCGCCCCGCCGACCGGCGGGGTCCACCGTGACCTCACTCCGCCGCGATGCGCAGCGCGCACGCATCGGCCGCCGGGGCGGACGGCGCGACCTGGTCGCCGAAGCGGCGTGCGAGCTTGGCCGGATTGCCGCGCCAGCCGGTATGCGATTCGAGCACTTCGCCCTTCATCAGGAACGAGTCGGCATCGAGCACGACGTGGTCGCCCATGGTGACGCCGTAATGCACGAAGGCGCCCGGACCGACCGAGCATCCGCGCCCGAGACGGATGTGGTCGGACTTGAACACGCCCTCCTCCAGCGAATGCGCCTGCAGCACGCATCCCTCGTTGAGATTGGCGTAGTCGCCGATCTCGGTCAGCGTGCGCTCGGTGACCGAGCGGCTGCAGTCGAACACCTTGCGGCCGACCTTCATGCCGAGCGCGCGGAACATCATCCCGCGGAACGGCGTGCCGGAGAACAGCCCGGTGATCGGCGACTCAGACAGCTTCCAGTGCCGCTCGTGGAACCAGAAATACGGATCGTAGATCGAGGCGAGCTTCGGTTCGAGGCGCTTGAAGCGAAGGCTGGCGCGTTCGAGCAGCACGAAGAACGCGATCGAGGCGGCCGCCATGGCGACGGTCGCGGCAAACAGCGCGAACACGCCGAAGCGATCGTAGCTCGCCAGCGCTGCGGTCCACAGCACGAGCGCTGCGAACACCGACAGCCAGCGGCTCCCCAGGAACAGCAGCGCCGTGACGAAGTTGTAGGCGTTCTTCTGGCGCAGCCGGGCGCGGCGGGTGTCCTCGTCGATCGACGCGTTCATGTCGCGGTCGCGGTCGACCATGCGCGGGATCTCGAAGGCGGGCGAGCCGAGCAGGCCGACGTCCTCGCGCACCGGACCGTCGACCGGGATCATCGTCTTGGTGCCGAGCAGCACGTTCCTGCCGGTCTTGCCGTTCGGCGGATAGAAGATGTCGTTGCCGAGATAGTTGTTGTCGCCGATCTTCGATTCGGCGAGCTGGAACGAGGTCGCCGACATGTGCGTGTTGATCATCGACAGGCCGTCGGACACCATCGTGCCGCTGCCGATGTTGCTGAGGAACGGATTGTCGTGGCGCTGATTGGTGCCCATGTTCGAGCCGGTCTGCTCGACCTTGTTCAGGCTCCAGCCGACGTAGCGCATGTAGCTCGTGATGACGGAGCTGTCGCCGAACAGCACGCAGAAGAACTGCGAATTGCTCACGCGCAGGATGATGCTCTGCATCAGGTAGTGGAAGCCGAAGGTCGGATAGGTCACGCCCGGCTTCAGGAACAGCATGCAGAGGCGCGGGATGACGTAGATCGCCGCCAGGCCGAGCACCAGCGCGCCGAAGAATCCGGCG
>DATEKY010000654.1:0-3637 GCA_035277225.1 Xanthobacteraceae bacterium | reverse complement strand
CGTCTCGCGCACGAGAAACGGCCGCTCGTTGGCGAGCCGGGCACCGAGATAGTGTGCCAGATCGAAGCGCACGGCTTGAGAGCGCGCGCAATGCGGGCACGCGGCATCGAGGTCGAGCGTGAGCACCGGCGCGGCGCGCTCGAGAAAATCACTCACCGCGTCCAGTCCGCTGGTCGCGTCGCCTTCGACCACGAGGCGCGCCGCGAGCGTTTGCGGGGCTGTCGCCGCCGCGATGTCTGCGACGGTCGGCGCGCGCACGCGGCGGCCGTCGGCGAGCGTCCAGCATCCGGTCTCGTCCGCCGGACCGATGCGCTCGCGGTCCTGCGCGGCGATCACCTCGGACAGCGACAGCGTGAACTCGTAGCCCTCGCCGCAATCCGTGCAGCGCATGCGGCATTCGGCGCGGTCGTCGTAGAGCGCGCGATAGAGCGCCGCTAGCAGCCGGTCGGCTTGCGACACCGTGAGCGCATCGACCGCAAGCGGCGATCCGTCGGACGCGTGCGCAAGCCGTCGCAGCAGAGCGATCGCGGCGTGCGGCTCGGCGGCATCGGCGAGCGCCACTTCATCCGCGCCGGTGAGCGGCGCGAGCAGCACCGTGAGAGTCCCGCGCTCGTCCTCGAGCGTGACGACCTGCATCGCGCCATCTCCAGGGCAGCCTAGAATTCAGGTGTCTCGACCACCGCCTCGTCGCGCGCGAAGCCTTCGTTCTGCAGCACGATGGTTTCGAACGCGACCGCGTTCGCGTTCGCATCGAGCTCCGGCACCGCGATGAATTCGGAAGGCCAACAGCGGAAGACCTGCCAGGCCTTCACCTTCACGCCCTGCAGATTGTAGAGCTCGATGGTGATGTCCTTGCGGAAATGCAGCAGCGACATCGCGCCGTCGCCGGCGGTCGAATAAACCTTGGTCGCCCATTTCTCGAACGCGAGGTCGTGGGTGATCCCGCGCTCGATCGTGATCGGCTCGAACGTCGACACGCCGGGCGAATGCCGCTTGGTCGAGAGGTCGCCGCCGTCGCGATGCGTGACCGGCTCGGTCGTGCGCTTGAGGCCGCTGACCTTGCTCACGCCGGCGATCGGGCCCTTGACGCCTTCGTCGTCCCAGACCAGGCGGAACTTGAAGTTCTTGTACGGATCGATGCGGGTCGGATTGATCGGGAACTGCGCCATGTCTGATCTCCTTTGCTCGTCTTCAGACCTGCGCCTGTCCGGCGATCTGCTTGACGGTGATGACCACGAATTCGGCGGGCTTGAGCGGCGCGAAACCGACGATGACGTTGACGATTCCGAGATTGATGTCGTTCGCCGTCGTCGTGCTCGAGTCGCACATCACGAAGTAGGCGTCGCTCGACTTGCTGCCGGCGAAGGCGCCCTGGCGGAACAGGCCGTTCATGAACGACCCCGCCGCGAGCCTGATTTGCGCCCAGAGCGGCTCGTCGTTCGGCTCGAACACCGCGAAGTGCAGCCCGCGATAGAGGCTCTCCTCGATCATCAGCATGGTGCGGCGGACCGGGATGTACTTGTCGTCGATGTTGCCGGAGCCGTCGAAGCCGACCAGCGTGCGCGCGCCCCACAGCACGACGCCGGACGGGAAGACGCGCACGGCGTTCAGCGCCTTTGGATTGATCACGCCGTTTTCCGGGTCGGTCATGCGCCGCTCGACGCCCATCACGCCGCGCACCGTCGCTTCGAGACCAGCCGGCGCCTTCCAGACGCCGCGCGCTCCGTCGGTGCGCGCCATCACGCCTGCGACCGAGCCGGCCGGATCGATGACCTTGCCGTTCGGCGTGCCGTCGGCGGCGCGCAGACGTGGCCAGTAGGCGGCGGAGTTGCGTGTCTCGAGTCCGATACGGAGCTGATCCACGCCCTGCTCGGCGAGCGTGATGTTGCTCCAGCTGCTGACCGGATCGACCAGCAGGAAGGCGCGCTCGCGCGCGCAGAAGTCGCTCGCCGGTCCCCACAGCGCGGCGCGCGCCACATCGTTCTGCCCCTCCGCGCGCGGCAGGATCATGAGGTTGAACAGATCGACGTCGCGCCCGATCGCCTCGAATGCGCGCGCGTAGTCGGGCGGCTTCGGGAAGGCACCGTCAATGCCCTGCACCGACGTGTTCTGGAACGTGCCGAGGCCGGCGACGCCGCCGGGGCGGCCGACCGTATAGGCGGCGACGTTCGCGGGGTTGGTCGCGGGATCGAACGGGCGCCCGGCGGCGTTGAGCACGTTGTTGCTGGTCGTCAGCGCGACGCCGGCGATGCCGGTGTTCTCGTTGCCGTAGCGCGGCAGCAGCACGAGCCGGTTGCCTTGCCGCCGCACCAGCCAGCGGTTGTGACTGTTCGCGTCGATCGAGGCGGCGACGCTGTCGAGTACGGCGCGCACGTTCGCCAGGCTGTTCACCGCGCCGACCGTGAACATCGACACCGCGCCGCCGAGCGCGATGTTGATGCCGGTGCCGTGCGGCGAGTCGGTCGTGTCGTCGGTGAGCGTGAAACCCGTCAACTGGTCGCGATTGATGTTCGCGAAGGTCCGCAGCGCGAGGAAGCGGTCGCCGGAGTTTCCGATGCGCGAGACCAGCCCGTTCGGCGCCGGACGGAAGTCGCCGAAATTGTCGCCTTCGATGCCGCCCGCGGCCACGCCGAGCATCAAGCCCACCGTGACGTCGCCAGAGCTCGCGGGCGTGATGACCACTGGCCCGTTTGCGCTGGTGATCGCCAGCATGCGTCCCCCGCCGAAGCCGGTGGGGAGCGCGGACGCCGGAATATCGACCGCCACCGTGGCGGCGATCGCGTTGGCGGTCAGGGTCGTGTTGATCGCCTGCGTCCAGGCGGTGACGATGTTGGCGATCGTGCCCGAGCCGACGATCTCCGTCATCAGCGGCAACGCCACGGTGACCGGCGGACTGTTGGCGACGCTGATGCGGATAGAGCGTTGACCGTTCATCGCGGTAGTGAGGGCCGGCGCGATATTCGCAGCGGTTGGAAGGATCAGCCCCGACATCGAGATGCCGAACGCGCCGGGTGCGGCCTGCGCCGCGACGGTGACCAGCGCGCTCGGTCCGTTGACGGCGAGATCGACGAAGGATCCCGAATTCGGATCCATCGAGAGGCCGGAGAACTTTTCCAAGTTCTCGCGCGAGTGCGTGCCGTCCGGTTGCGGCCGGCTGCGGTAAACCGTCATGTTGAAGCTGCGTTCCGGATTCGCCGTCGCGTAGTCGATCTCGACGCGAATGAGATTGCCTTCGAGACCCGGGTCGCGCGCCGTCACCGTGAGCGCGTGCACGCCGGCCTCGTTCATCAGCCGGATGGACGCAGGGAGCGCGCCGTCCGCGATGCGGCAGACATAGGCCTGGCCGCCACCATTGAGATAGAACTGGCGGACCTGGTCGGCCAACTCGCCGCTCGTCGTCGGACCGTATTCGCGCTCGAAGTCCGCGATGTTGAAAACGCGGACCGGCACGTCCATCCGCCCGCGTTCGGCCATGCCGATGAAAGCCGCGATCGATGTCGCCACGCCGGCTATCGCCCGCGCTCCCGACGCTTCCTCAACGATATACACACCCGGATAGCTGACGATGGCAGGCATGGGTCATCCCCTGGCAGGTGATCGAACGATGGAAGATGAAGCGGCGCGCCGCGGACGCGGC
>DATEKY010000653.1:0-3090 GCA_035277225.1 Xanthobacteraceae bacterium | reverse complement strand
GTCGAGATGGAGCATTCGTTCCGCCGCTGGCTGATCGGCGCGGTGAAATTCAACTACGGGCTCGACGATTACGTCGGCTCGGCGCGCAAGGACGACCGCTATTCGATCGCCGGCACAATCACCTACAAGCTCAATCGCTGGGCGCAGGCGAAGGCGGAGATCCGGCAGGAATGGCTACGCTCGACCACGCCGGGCGTCGACTACGACGCGACGGTGTTCATGCTGGGCATGAAGCTGACGCCCTGAAGCAAGAGTAGAGTTTATTATATATTCAACTTTAAGATAGGTTTGGCAGAACGAACCCAACCGAGCGTTCAAGTCTGCGCGTCAGCCGAGCAACGCCTTGATCTCTTTGCGGAACGCCGGCGCGATATCGTCGCGCGCGAGTGCGTAGGCGACGTTCGCCGTCAGGAAGCCGAGCTTCGAGCCGCAATCATACGTGCGGCCTTCGAACTGGAAGCCATAGCCGGGCTGTTGCTCCAGCAGGCGCAGCAGCGCATCGGTGAGCTGGATCTCGCCGCCCGCGCCTTTCTGCTGCGTCCCGAGCAGATCGAAGATCTCCGGCTGCAGGATGTAGCGCCCGGTGATGATGAGGTTGGACGGGGCGTCCGCCGGCTTCGGCTTCTCCACCATGCCGGTGATGCGGAACGACTTGCCCTTGCGCTGGCCGACGCCGACCACGCCGTAGGACGACACCTGATCCTTCGGCACTTCCTCCACCGCGATGATGTTCGCGGCCTCACCGGTCGCGCGATAAGCCTCGACCATCTGCGCGGTGCAGCTTTGCGTCGCCTGGATCAGCACGTCGGGGAGCAGCACCGCGAAGGGTTCGCGGCCGACCAGCTCGCGCGCGCACCACACCGCGTGCCCGAGGCCGAGCGGCGCCTGCTGGCGCGTGAACGAGGTCGCGCCGGCCGCGGGCTGCGCCTCCGCCAGCACGGAGAGCTCTGTCTTTTTCCCTCGCGCGCCAAGCGTCTGCTCGAGCTCGTATTGCAGGTCGAAATGGTCCTCGATCACGCCCTTGTTGCGCCCGGTCACGAAGATGAGGTGCTCGATCCCCGCGGCGCGCGCCTCGTCGACGACGTGCTGGATCAGCGGCCGGTCCACTACGGTGAGCATCTCCTTCGGCATCGCCTTGGTGGCGGGCAGAAAGCGGGTGCCGAGGCCGGCGACGGGGAAAACAGCTTTGCGGATCGGGGTCATGTTGCCTGTTTGATGCGGCGGGAGGTCGCGTGTGGCGGTGGTAATCGCGGTGCGTTAATAACCGGGAAACCCTATCTGATGCCCTATGAGGTGGAAAGAAGGCGGGGATGATGCGGTTCGTCAAACAAACTCTCTGCGCACTCGTTCCGCTCGCGGCGCTGACCGGCGTGGTGGCGGCGCAGGACGACCGCTTTCCGAACCTCAACAACATCATCACCGGCTCGGTTCCGCAGCAGACGCAGAGCGACCAGTGGAGCGGCCAGCCCGGCGCCTCGGGCCATCCGCTGATGCAGCCGGACCAGATCCTCGCGGCGGTCGCGGACTTCAAGAACTGCCTCGAGCGCATGTGGCCGGAGGCGGCGCGGCGCGGCATCTCGCGCGCGAGCTTCGATATGCACGCCGCGCACCTCGAGCCCGACATCAAGATCATGGATTTCGTCGACGCGCAGCCCGAGTTCTCGCGCGCGTTCTGGGAATATCTCGATCTGCTCGTCACCGACGAGCGGCTCACCAGGGGCCGCGAGATTCTCAGTCAGTACGCCAACGCGTTCGCGGCGGCCGAGCGCGCCTATGGCGTCGATCGCCACATCATCGCGGCGATCTGGGGCATCGAGACGAAATACGGCGCGGTCCCGGGCGACCGGCCGGTGATCCGCTCGGTCGCGACGCTCGCCTGCGTCGGGCGGCGGCAGGCTTACTTCAAGGACGAGTTTCTCGCCGCGCTGGAGATCCTGCATCGCGGCGACATCCGCGCCGAGCAGCTCAAGGGCTCGTGGGCCGGCGCGTTCGGCATGACGCAGTTCATGCCGACTGCGTTCAAGCGATACGCGGTCGATTTCGACGGCGATGGCCGGCGCGACGTCGTCGCTTCGGTGCCGGACGTGATCGCCTCCACGGCCAATCACCTGGTCAAGGCCGGGTGGGTCGCGGGCCACGCGTGGGGCTACGAGGTCGCGCTGCCGCAGGGCTTCAACTACATGCTGGCCGATCCGGCGCGCCGCCTGACTCTCGGCGAATGGGCGCGGCACGGTGTGCAGCGTGCGAGCGGCGAGCGCTTTCCGCGTCCCGACGAGCGCGCCTACCTGTTCGTTCCTGCCGGCGCGCGCGGTCCTGCGTTCCTGATGCTGGATAATTTCCGCGCCATCATGAAGTACAACCCGGCCGAGGCTTACGCGCTCGCCATCGGCCATTTCGCCGACCGGTTGCGCGGCGGCGCGCCGATCGTGCAGGCCTGGCCGCGCGAGGAGCGCGTGCTCAGCCGCGCGGAGCGGCTCGAATTCCAGCAGCATCTCAATCGTCTTGGCTTCGACGTCGGGGAGCCGAGCGGCCGTTTCGGGCTCAAGACGCGCAGCGCGGTGCGCGACTTCCAGGTGCGCAGCGGGCTGATCCCGGACGGCTTTGCCACGGTCGCGATTTTGGAGCGGCTGCGGACCAGATAACCGCGTGTTTTCAACGCTGTTATGATCTTCAAGTTGACATTTTCCCGGGCCTAATTGACGGATGGCGCCGGGATCGGTTCCCGGCGCTCTGGAGCCCCGTGCGAATGGCGGACAATCGGCCGAAAAGACGCCGCGTGCTTGGCTTGGCGCTGCTTGTCCTGGCCGAGGCGGCCTTGGCCTGCGTCGGCACGATCGCGGTGATGCGGCCGGCGATTCCGCAGGTGCTCGACGAGCGCTTCCCGTTTCTGGAGGACCGCCGCCGCCGCTATCAGCAGCAGGACCGATATCAGCAGTGGAACCAGCAGCAGTGGAATCAACAGTGGGGGGCGGACCCGCAGTCCAGGCAGCCGGCTGAGTCGAGCCGCGCGCCGGCGCCGCGCCGGCCGGAAGGAACACCGAGCATCAACGTCGTGGTGTTCGGCGACTCGATGGCCGAGTGGCTCGCCTA
>DATEKY010000652.1:0-9250 GCA_035277225.1 Xanthobacteraceae bacterium | reverse complement strand
TCCGGCATGAAGGTCTTGGTACCCGTCAAGCGGGTCGTCGATTTCAACGTCAAAGTTCGCGTCAAGGCGGATGGCTCCGGAGTGGAGCTCGCCAACGTCAAGATGTCGATGAATCCCTTCGACGAGATCGCCGTCGAAGAGGCGATTCGGCTGAAGGAAAAAGGCCAGGCGACTGAGATCGTGGTGGCGTCGATCGGGCCGCAGCAGGCCGGCGAGACCATCCGCACCGCGCTCGCGATGGGCGCCGACCGCGGTATCCTGGTGAAGGTCGACGGCGTCACCGAGCCGCTCGCGGTCGCGAAGATCCTGAAAGGCGTGGTCGAGGAGGAAAAGCCCGGCCTCGTCATCATGGGCAAGCAGGCGATCGACGACGACTGCAATCAGACCGGCCAGATGCTCGCCGCGCTGCTCGGTTGGGCGCAGGGCACGTTCGCCTCCAAGCTCGCGATCGAGGGCGACAGTGTCAGCGTGACGCGCGAGGTCGACGGCGGGCTGCAGACCGTGAAGCTGAAAGGCCCGGCGATCGTCACCACCGATCTGCGCTTGAACGAGCCGCGCTACGCCTCGCTGCCGAACATCATGAAGGCGAAGAAGAAGCCGATCGCCGACAAGGCACCGGGCGATTACGGCGTCGACGTCGCGCCGCGGCTCGAAGTGGTGAAGACCACCGAGCCGTCGGGACGCAAGGCAGGCGTGAAGGTGAAGACCGTCGGCGAACTGATCGACAAGCTCAAGAACGAAGCGGGAGTTCTGTAAATGACGACGCTCCTGCTCGCCGAGCACGACAACAAGTCGCTCAAGGATTCGACCAACAAGGCGCTGACCGCCGCCAAGGCGATGGGTGGCGACGTGCATGTGCTGGTCGCGGGCTCCGGCGCCAAAGCCGTGGCCGATGCGGCCGCCAGGCTCGACGGTGTGGCGAAAGTGCTGCTGGCCGATAGCGCGGCCTACGAGCATGCGCTGGCCGAGCCGGTCGCCGCGCTGATCGTCTCGCTCGCCGGGAATTACGATGCGATCGTGTCGCCGGCGACCACGACCGGCAAGAACGTGATGCCGCGCGTCGCCGCACTGCTCGACGTGATGCAGATCTCCGACATCACCAAGGTGGTGGCGCCCGACACGTTCGAGCGGCCGATCTATGCCGGCAACGCGATCCAGACCGTGAAGTCGAAGGACGCCAAGAAGGTCATCACGGTGCGCACCTCGACCTTCCAGGCGGCCGGCGAAGGCGGCGCGGCCCCGGTCGAGAACGCGACCGCCGCGGCCGATCCCGGCCTCTCGAGCTTCGTCGGCGAGGAACTGTCGAAGTCCGAGCGCCCCGAACTGACCTCGGCGAAGATCATCATCTCGGGCGGACGCGCGATGCAGAGCCGCGAGAACTTCACCAAGTACATCGAGCCGGTGGCCGACAAGCTCGGCGCCGCGGTCGGCGCGTCGCGCGCTGCGGTCGATGCCGGCTACGCGCCGAACGACTGGCAGGTCGGGCAGACCGGCAAGGTGGTGGCGCCGGAGCTCTATGTCGCGGTCGGCATCTCGGGCGCGATCCAGCATCTTGCCGGCATGAAGGACTCAAAAGTGATCGTGGCGATCAACAAGGACGAGGAGGCGCCGATCTTCCAGGTCGCCGACTACGGCCTGGTCGCAGACCTCTATCAGGCACTTCCAGAGCTCGCGACCGAGCTCGGCAAAGCCGGCAAGTGACGGTGCCGGTGGCATCGGCGGCGGGATCGTCGTAAAAGACCAAGATGGCGGCAGCAACGCAGGTTCAGGAACGGCCCAAGGCGCGCACCAGCGACCAGGCGGAGAAAATGTCCCCGACAATTCGCAAGATCGGCGTGATCGGCGCCGGCCAGATGGGCAACGGCATCGCGCACGTGGCGGCGCTCGCCGGGATGGACGTGCTGCTCAACGACGTGTCCGGCGACCGCATCAATGCCGGGCTCGCCACCATCAACGGCAACCTCGCCCGCCAGGTGCAGCGCAAGCTGATCGCCGAAGAGGATCGCCAGGGTGCGCTGAAGCGCATCATGCCGGCCGAGACCCTCGACAAGCTCGGTGACTGCGATCTCGTCATCGAGTCCGCAAGCGAGAAGGAAGACATCAAGCGCAAGATCTTTTCCGATCTCTGCCCGCACCTGAAGGCCGAGGCGATCGTCGGCACCAACACGTCATCGATCTCGATCACGCGGCTCGCCGCTTCGACCGACCGGCCGGAGAAGTTCATCGGCATTCATTTCATGAATCCGGTGCCGGTGATGGAGCTGGTCGAGCTGATCCGCGGCATCGCCACCAACGACACCACCTTCGATTCCTGCCGCGAATTCGTCACCAAGCTGAAGAAGACCATCGCGGTCGCGGAAGACTTCCCGGCCTTCATCGTCAACCGCATCCTGCTGCCGATGATCAACGAGGCGATCTACACGCTCTATGAGGGCGTCGGGAACGTCGAGGCGATCGACACCGCGATGAAGCTCGGCGCGCACCATCCGATGGGCCCGCTGGAGCTCGCGGACTTCATCGGCCTCGATACCTGTCTGTCGGTCATGCAGGTGCTGCACGAGGGATTGGCGGATTCGAAATACCGCCCGTGCCCGCTGCTGGTTAAATACGTCGAGGCCGGCTGGCTCGGCCGCAAGGCTAACCGCGGCTTCTACGACTATCGCGGCGAGAAGCCGGTGCCGACAAGGTAGATCCTTCGTAGGGTGGGCAAAGGCGCGTCTCGCGCCGTGCCCACGGCACCACGGGAATCATGCGCGTGGGCACGCGCATCGCCGTTTCTTTGCATGGGGTTGTTTTCAATTTTTTCGGCGCGGCTGCTTCACGATAGTGATGCCGGGCGAAGCACGCGCATCAGCCTTCCGTCGATCGCCGCCAATCCCAATCCGATTGCCGCCATGCCGGCGAGGTGGCGCGGCTCAAGCTGTTCGCCCAATATCGAGGTGCCGAGCAGGATCGCGCTCACCGGGATCAGGAACGTCACCAGCAACAGGTTGGTCGCGCCGGCGCGCGCGAGGATGCGGAAATAGAGCAGATAGCCGAGCGCGGTCGAGAACGCCGCCAGCGCAACGAGCGCCGCGAGCGCTGTCATACTCGGCGGTGCCAATGTCCACGGACGATCGACGACAAGCGCGACCGGCGCGAGGATGACGGTCGACGAGACGAGCTGCCCGGCTGCGACCCGCAGCGCGGGCTCGTGGCGAAACCGCCGCCCGTAAACGCCCGCGAACGCGTAGGAGATCGCCGCGCCGAGGCAGGCGAGTTGCGCCAGCACGTTTGCGCCAAGTTCGCGCAGCAGATCGGGACCGATCATCACGACGACACCGGCAAGACCCGCCGCGACGCCGGCAAGGCGCGCGGACGTGAGTTTCTCGTCGGTGGTCGCCACATGCGCGACCAGCACGGTGAACAGCGGCGTCGTGGCGTTGAGGATCGCCGCAAGCCCGCTCGGGATGTGCGTCTGGCCCCAGAAGATCAGGCCGAACGGAACGGCGTTGTTCAACAGGCCCATCAGCAGGTAGGGCCGCCACGCCGCCATGCGGTCCGGCAGCGCCACCCCGGCCATGCGCGCGAGCACCACCAGGATCGCCGCCGCCAACGCAACGCGTCCCAGCGCGACGGTAAGCGGCGGGAGCTCGAGCACCGCGATCTTGGTGAAGAAGAACGAGCCGCCCCACAGGACCGAGAGGGTGACCAGCAAGAGCCAGTCGGTTGCCGACAGGGTGAGGCGGACGGGGGCCTGAGACGTCATCCGCTGACGTCGCAGCGCAATCGCGTCGCCGCCACCCGTTTTGCGGTAACCTCCCGTTAACGCTTGCCGCCGATGCGGCAATTCGCTGCCGCCAAAGCGGCGGCCCAAAGCAATTTCGATTGACGGCATGGACCTGACATCGCCGGTTTTTCCCTACCGGCCCAAGCGAATATTAACCCGCGGCTGGCAGGGTTCCGGGTCATTCGGAGCGCGATGCAATGGATCTGACGGCTGTCGCCAGCGCCCTGGTGGGGGCCCAGCTCGGGCGCGCGCAGCTCGCCATGGCGGCGAAGATGATGAAGATGAATGCCGACAGCGCGGCGTCGATCGTCCAGGTGATCGAGGCGGCGCAGCAGAATCTCAGTCAGCTCGCGGGCGGGCTTGGCCAGAACATCGACATCACGGTCTGACGCGCGGCGAGCGACGAGAGCCGAATGACAGACATCCACGATATGCGCGCGCAGATGCGGGAAGGGCGAGGCTCGCGGCCGGTCGTTGTCGAGGGCGGCGGCGGCTTCAAGATCCCGTTCGGCCTGCTGGCCGGCGGCGCCGTGATTGCCGGCTTCCTCGTCGTTGTGTTCACGCCGAAGATCTATTCGGTGCAGCGCACCGCCGCGCTGCCGGCCTTCAAGGAGGCGCGGCAGGAGCCGGCGGCGTCTGCCGCTGCGGCGCCGACTGCCACGGTGCCGGCGGTCGCGCCGGTGACGTCGGCCTACGCCGGCAAGAGTCCGGATGAAGTCGGCAAGATCGCCGACGCGGTGTGCGAGCAGCTTCTGGTCAATGCGCCGCAGCGCGGACAGGCGGCGGTCGAGGCCAAGCTGCAGTGCTTCCTGAGCCAAGGGACCGCACGGTTCTGCAATGGCAGCCAGGCGCGCAAGGCGACTGCCGACATCATCAACTATTTCAAAGGCATCGAGTACACCAACAAGGCCATGGCGATGGCTGCAAGCATACCGTTCCGGTCCTCGTCCGGTGATGCGCTGCCGTCGACCCCGCTGACGCCGGACCCGCGCGTTGCGGATGCGATCGAGGGACTGATGCGTGCCGGCTATCTCAACCGGGGCCACCGCGAGGACATCGCCGCCAACGTTCCACGCGCCTACAAGGAGCGCTTCGCGCGTGTCGTCGGCATCAAGCCGTCGTGCCCCGTGCCGCCCTGGTGGGCGGTGTGGAAATAGCTCCTTCTTTCGCGTGATCTTGTCCGAAAACCGGTATCCACTTTTCGGGATCACGCGTCATGAGCTCTTGCCCAGCGCCGCTTCGATCAGCTTGATCGCGTCGTCGCTCGCCCATTCGGCCGGGCCCGCCAGCGTGCCCAGTTCGCAGCCCTGCGGATCGATCAGCAACGTCGTCGGCATGCCGAATGCCTTGCCGATCGCCTTCAAGTCCTGAAACACCTTCGCGCTCGGATCGGCGTAATAACCGAGCTGCTTGATCCCGACCTCCTGCAGCCAGGCCTTGGGCTTGTCGAGGTTGCGCGTGTCGATGTTGACCGCCACGACCTCGAACTTGTCGCCCCCGAGCTTCGTTTGCAGTGCGTCGAGCGCCGGCATCTCCTTGCGGCATGGCACGCACCAGGTGGCCCACAGGTTCAGCAGCACGGTCTTGCCCTGGAAGCTCGCCAGAGTGCGCGGCTTGCCCTCGGTGTCGGTGAAGGCAAGTTCCGGCAGGCGCTTCGGATCGGAGGCGATCCCGACCGCCGCGACCTCGCCACGCGCGAGCGGCGCGAGCCGTTTGGCAAGGTCGCCGGCCGGCCGGCAGGCGGCCTCGGTCGGATTGCGCTGCATCGCGCCGATCCCGTATACCGCCGCAAGCCCAAACGCGGCGCCCACGGCGACACCAAGAGCAATCAAGGTGAAACGGCTAAGGCGTTTCGGTCGGTCGGTCATCAGGCAACTTTCGGCAGTGTCATGAGCAACAAGATGTGGGGCGGGCGGTTCGCCGCGGGCCCCGGCGCCATTATGCAGGAGATCAACGCCTCGATCGACTTCGATCGCCGCCTTTACCGCCAGGACATTGCGGCAAGCAAGGCGCATGCGACGATGCTCGCCAAACAAGGCATCATTTCGCGCGACGATGCCGCCAAGATCGCTCACGGTCTAGACACGATCCTGTCAGAGATGGAGGCCGGCAAGTTCCGCTTCAAGCGCGAGCTCGAAGACATCCATATGAACGTGGAGTCGCGGCTCGCCGAGCTGATCGGTCCGGCGGCCGGGCGGCTGCACACCGCGCGCTCGCGCAACGACCAGATCGCGACCGACTTCAAGCTGTGGGTCCGCGACGCGATCGACGACATCGACGCGGCGCTGGCGGGTTATCAGAAGGCGCTGGCCGAAAAGGCGCTGCAACACGCCGCGACCGTGATGCCCGGCTTTACCCACTTGCAGACCGCGCAGCCGGTGACGTTTGGGCATCACCTGCTCGCCTATGTGGAAATGACAGCGCGCGATCGCGGCCGTTTCGCGGATGCGCGCAAACGGCTGAACGAGAACCCGCTCGGCAGCGCGGCGCTGGCCGGCACCTCGTTTCCCATCGACCGCGCGATGACGTCGAAATCGCTCGGCTTCGACCGGCCGGCGGCGAACTCGCTCGACGCGGTGTCGGACCGCGACTTCGTGATGGAGGCGCTCGCCGCGGCGTCGATCACGGCGGTGCATCTGTCGCGCTTCGCCGAGGAGATCGTGATCTGGTGCTCGCCGCTGACCGGCCTGGTGAAGCTCTCCGACAAGTTCACCACCGGCTCCTCGATCATGCCGCAGAAGCGCAACCCGGACGCCGCCGAACTGGTGCGCGCGAAATCGGGCCGCATTTTCGGCGCGCTGCAGGCGCTGCTGGTGGTGATGAAGGGCCTGCCGCTCGCCTACCAGAAGGACATGCAGGAGGACAAAGAGGCCGCCATGGAGGCGCTCTCGGCGCTGATGCTGTGCGTCGAGGCGATGTCCGGCATGGTGGCGGACCTGACGCCGGACGCGGCGCGCATGAAGGCCGCGGCCGGCGCCGGCTATGCGACGGCGACCGACCTCGCCGACTGGCTGGTGCGCACCTTGAAGATCCCGTTCCGCGAGGCGCATCACGTTACCGGGCGGATCGTGGCGGCGGCGGAAGCCGCGGGCGTTCCCCTCGAGACGCTGCCGCTCGAGAAGATGCAGGCGATCGAGCCGCGCATCACCAAGGCGGTGTTCGGCGTGCTCTCGGTCGAGCGCTCGGTCGAGAGCCGGGTCTCGTTCGGCGGCACGGCGCCGAAAAACGTCACCCGGGAAGCCAAAAAGTGGCTCAAACGCCTCAGTTGAGCATGATCCCGAAAAGTGGATACCGGTTTTCGGAAAGATCATGCTCCAACAGGACCTTAAGAATTCCGGGCCGCCTCTCGCCTGCCGCAGTTGATCTGCTATAGGTGGCGCCGAAGGGGTGTTCCGTGAGCCGTTTCAGCCGTCCTGTTGCCCGTATCGCCGTTGTGGCCGCGCTCCTGGCGCTCGGCCTGACGCTGTCGGCCTGTGGGCGCAAGGGTCCGCTCGATCCGCCGCCCGGCGCGTCCGTCGGACCCGGCGGCACGCTGATCGAGCTTGACCAGGAAGGGCGCCCGCTCGCGCCGCCCGGGCAGAAGAAACGCATCCCGCTCGACGTGCTCCTCGATTAAGTTAACGCCATGCACCACTTCGCGTATCGGGCCGGCGTGATGCACGCCGAAGGGGTCGACCTTGTGCGTCTCGCACGGGAGGTCGGCACGCCGTTCTATTGCTATTCGACCGCGACGCTGACGCGGCACTATCGCGTATTCGCCGACGCCTTCGCCGACGTGCCTTCGCTCGTCTGCTACGCCATGAAGGCGAATTCCAACCAGGCGGTGATCGCCACGCTGGCGCGGCTCGGTGCCGGCGCGGACGTCGTCTCGGGCGGCGAATTGAAGCGCGCGCTCGCCGCCGGCGTGCCGGCGGAGAAGATCATGTTTTCCGGCGTCGGCAAGACCGCGGACGAGCTCGCCGCCGCGATCGATGCCGGCATCCTCTGCATCAACGTGGAGTCCGAGCCGGAGCTCGACCTGCTGTCGCAGATCGCCGCCGCGAAGGGTCGCACCGCGTGCGTGTCGGTGCGCGTCAATCCGGACGTCGATGCAAGAACCCATGCCAAGATCGCGACCGGAAAGTCCGAGAACAAGTTCGGCATCCCGATCAGCCGCGCGCGCGACGTCTATGCGCACGCCGCCAAGCTGAAGGGCCTGCATGTCGCCGGCGTCGACATGCATATCGGCAGCCAGATCACCGATTTGCAGCCGTTCGACGATGCCTTCGCGCTGCTCTCCGATTTCGTGCGGCAGCTGCGCGCCGACGGGCATGCGATCGAGCATGTCGATCTCGGCGGCGGGCTCGGCATTCCGTATCGCGACGACAACGAGCCGCCGCCCGATCCGGCGGCTTACGCGGCGATCGTGAAGCGCGCGACGCGCGGGCTCGACTGCAAGCTCATCTTCGAACCGGGCCGCATGATCGTCGGCAACGCCGGCATCCTGGTGACGCGGGTCATCTACGTGAAGCAGGGCGAGGCGAAGCCGTTCGTGATCGTCGATGCGGCGATGAACGACCTGATCCGCCCGACGCTCTACGAGGCGCATCACGACATCCGCCCCGTGAGGGAGCCGAAGCCGAACGCGCCGCGCATCGTTGCCGATCTCGTGGGCCCGATCTGCGAGACCGGCGACTTCTTCGCGCACGACCGCGAGATGGCCGAGCCCGCGCCCGGCGACCTTATCGCCATCATGACGGCGGGCGCCTACGGCGCGGTGCAGGCCGGGACCTACAACACCCGCGCGCTGGTGCCCGAAGTGCTGGTCAGGGATGCCGAATGGGCATTGGTGCGGCCGCGGCTCGATGTGGACGCCTTGATCGCGATGGATCGGCTGCCCAACTGGCTTTAGGTGCTCTTGCTTGGGCACGATCTCGTCCGAAAACCGGTGCCCATCCCGGATCAAGTCCGGGACAGGCCTTTTCGGGATCGTGCCGTTTTGCCGCGACAGGGCGCCGCATAAGCCCGTCCGCGTGGTGCCGAAAAGGAACATTACGGCCTGAAATTTGCTTTACTTCACGGCAAAGTTTGCATGCATTGCTTGTTGGTTCCGGCCAAATCGGGCTAGGACTGACGACCGGAGAAGCAGGTGAACGACCGACCACCGGATTCCGAAGCCGACGTCCGTCAGCTCGCTGGCGCGCAGGCCGCCGACTCCCTGCTGGCGCGCGCGCTGCGCCGCGCATGGTGGACCATCCTGTGGGAGCGGCTTTGGCCGGCTCTCGCGTCTGTCGCGGTCGCAATCGGAATTTTTCTCGCCGTCTCCTGGGCCGGCCTGTGGCTCGTGCTGCCGCCGATGGGGCGAGCGATCGCGCTGTTCGTCCTGGTCGTGCTGATCGCGGTCGCGGCGGTCCCGCTGCTGCGTTTCCGCCTGCCGAGCACCTTCGACGGGTTGCGCCGCCTCGATCGCGGCAGCGGACTGGCGCACCGGCCGGCGACCGC